>NZ_BTPT01000012.1:0-61700 GCF_054408565.1 Vallitalea sediminicola | reverse complement strand
CTTATTTACCTTTCGGGGCTGGCTACCAAATATTATTATTGACATCAAAAGTTGTTATACAGGTTAAAAAACAAAAAAACTCGCAACTCCTTATCTTAAGGTTCTGCAAGTTTTAGTTATCATTTAATTAATATACTGTTTTCGACAAATATTCTATAATTCCCTTTTATTAACAAGTTCTCTAACTGATTTATCTGTTATATATGGTGAATACCTTATGTTATACAAACTCTGACTACCCTCATTACCATTTTCATCTGAAAAATGCAAAGTATATCTAATGTCATAAACATTATACTTACAATCATTCTCCAACATTTCAAAATTAGTATTAACACTTAACGTATTATAAGCTTCAAATGGTAATTGTAATTCATCTACAGGATAACATTCTATATCCTTTTGGTTATTATTATAATTCTCCTCTATTTCCATAATCTTATCATCATCAGTCTCTTCAGAGATATTCAATAAAGTGTTGTCTAATTCATCATTAGTAAGTAGACTCATTTTTACAAAATCACGTGTTTCTTCATAGAACTTAGATGTTATATCATTAATGGTTATATTATTATCAAGCTTATACATTGTCTTAGATAATCCTGTATTAGAAGAACTGCTCATTGCATTATGCAAGTCCCTTTCTTTATTTTTATTGACTATAATCTTACCAATATCCACCTTTTGTTCCAAACCATTATTATACGTAATGACTGCATCTTCTAATATAATATAATCCATTTTTTCATATTCTTTTTGTTGATCCTCATTCAGGCGAGTATAAAAAACAGCTGTATTACGATTATAATATTTCAAACTATTAGTATCTTGAAAGTTCCTATCATAAAAAATAAGATCATATTTAGGAAAATAGATACTATTCATTTTGATATTGTCTCTTCTATTGGTTATATACTGAATCCTAAGATCAAATTCATCTTGTAACGATACTTCCAAATAGTGCTCTAATACTATTGGTTCATCAATTTTATGTACTTGAATATTAATAACATTAAGTATCAGACCTACCAAACATACTATGACTCCAATAATCAGTATTTTTTTCTTATTAATCATTATCATTTTCCTTCTTTCCTATTTAGTTATGATTCATATCATTTCCTTTTCATTTTTACTAGCTCTGATATTAATTTAGCCGTAAAACAAGGATTATACCTTATATTAAGCAAATCTTCTTTGCCTACTGTTCCATTTTTATATGTATATTCTAATGTATAGCAAAGTTCATATATATTGAATCGCCTTTCATCCTCTGGTTTAACGTAGCTCCATACTTCCATATAATTAATTGCCTCATGTGGTAATGGTAATTGATCCATTGGTATAAAAACCCTGTCTTCTTTTTCATCATGAACATTAACATTTTTTGTTGGAAAACCCATATTACTAATGGTCCTATCAACAAAGTTCATATATACGAAATCATTAGTTTCATCATATAGTCTAGAAGTAATCTTATTGACTATGAAGCTATTATTCAGCTTAAAGCAGACCGATGATTGTCCAGAACTACTAGATCCTGACATAGTAGATTCTAAGCCTCTTTCCCTATCATTAGATAATATAATTTTCCCTATATCTACATTTTGGGTTAATCCATTATTATAAGTAATGACTGCATCTTCCAAAACAACTACATCATTTTCATTAAAATTCAAGTCATCATATGCGAGGTAAAGATTAACTATATTAACTCTATAGTATCTTGTCTCATACTCCTGTCTATAATCAACATAGAACAATAAATCTTGTTTAGGAAAATATACATTTAATATTTTACTTTTATCATTTAAATTAGTAATGAAATAAAAATTCAGATCTACATCTTGGTTTTCATTTAATTTATCCTCAATATAATGTTCTAAAATAATAGGTTCTTCTAATTGTTGAGCTTTATAATAAAATATATTACAGATTAGGCTAATGATAATTAACACCAAACACCCAACACCAATTAATTTTCTATATCTTTGCACTACATATTCCCCTTTTATAAAATCTTTCTTGAAACTAACATTACATATAAACATCATTGTTTAATATTTTACCATTAATGTTTCTTAAATACTACCTAAATAGTTTTGTGGCTAATTTTGCCAACAAAAATAAGGGCTAAACATAAATAAGCCCTTATTTCAATACTTCTATATTTTCAATTTATATTTATATAATATCAACAGCTCTTACTAACAATAACGAATCCCCAAGGCTCTACCATCTTACAATCTCCACCGCTAGATAAATCAATCTTATAATTGGTATCACCAATAACATTATCTATAGCTATACTCTCGTCACTACGATTAAGAATTACATAAGTTTCTTCATCATCATAACATCTCTTAAAAGCATATACCTTACTATTTCTTTCTGCCATGATTGTTTTATAATCACCATATTTTAGTGTATCCTTGTTACGTCTTAACTTAATGATATCTTGATAGAAGCTGTATATTTCTGTTCCTTCTTCTTTATCCCAGCTCATTGGTCTTCTATACTCATGTTCTTTTATACCGACTAAACCTTTCTCGTCACCATAAAATACCATAGGTACTCCTAAAAAAGTCATCTGGAATATTACAGACAGTTTAAATCGTTTCATATCTTCCTGACATATAGATAAAAATCTAGGCACATCATGACTATCTAGTAGATTCAACTGTCCATGAGTTATATTCTTATTGTAACGCATACGCATTGCTGTCACCCTGCTATCAAATCCATAACTATCCAATGTATCAACTGCAAAGAAATCACGACAGTTTTTACGCATATCATAATTCATAGAAGAGTCGAATTGATCTCCTAACAACCAATGCTGAGCAGACTCCCATACTTCTCCTATGATAAAACATTCTGGATTGATCGATTTGGCAGTCTTACGAAATTCACGCCAAAAAGTATCGTCTACCTCACTGGCTACATCTAATCTCCAGCCATCAATCCCATAACTCTCAGTCCAATACTTACATACATCTAAGAAATAATCAATTACCTCTTTATTGGATGTATTCATCTTAGGCATTTTACGCTCATAAGCAAAACAATCATATGTAGGTATGTCTTCTTGGTTGTCTGGACACTCAACAGGAAATTTCAATCCATAGAACCAATCTTTGTACTTAGATGCTTCTCCTTTTTTTAATACATCTTCAAACGCAAAGAAATGCCAACCACAGTGATTGAATACTCCGTCAATGATTACTCTGATATCATTATCATGACAAGCATCAACTAATTCTTTAAAATCTTCGTTGGTACCAAAACAAGGATCAATATTATAGTAACCTATCAAATCATATTTGTGCCATTCTCCAGCTACAAAGATCGGATTCATGTAAATACAATTGACACCTAACTCTAGAAAATAAGGGATATTCTCTTTTATTCCTTTTAAAGTTCCTCCACGCATACTATAGGTAGTATGATGTGAAAACTTGGCTTGATTTTCTTTATTACTAATATACCCTTTTGCAGTAGCAAAACTATCTGGAAATATATTATAAACTACTGCATCTTGTACCCATGATGGAATAGATGCAATATCTTCTCTTCTATTAAAAGGCAACTGATAGAACTCTGAACGTTCTATTGGTAGGGTAGTCATAAACATATCATAATAATAATACTTACTCTCTACTCCATCACTTAATTCAAAATAGTAGCATATACGTGTATAAGGTGATTGAAGAATGACTTCATAATAATCATATAGGTCATCTTGTGCAACTATCTTCATAGGTCTACTGCTGAAGATTACTGGATTTACACGACAAGCTCTATCCCCATAATGTAATATACAACTTTTTATATCATCCCTTGCTGTTCGTATTCTAAATACAATATTCTCCTCATCTATGCCATGAGCATAATTAGAAAGGGGTATATGTAATACTGCTTCATAATTCATCTGCATCCTTGTATACTAAATATATAATATTATATATTTGCATACTCTCCTTTCTTTTTATATATTTTTCTATATAATTCTCTAGGTAAATTACTTATAACTTATCCTTTTACTCCACCAGCTGTAAGGCCTGAAACCATATTTCTTTGTATCATAAGAAAGATAATTAGTATAGGAATAGCTGTTAATAGCGATGCTGCGGAGAAAATTGGCCAATTACGGGTATACTGAGTTGCTTGAAGCGCATATAATCCAGCAGCCAATGTGTATTTTTCTGAACCGGTCATAAAAGTCACTGCAAATATATATTCATTCCATACAAAAATGATAATCATAACTGCTGTTACTATGATAGATGGCTTTGCCAAAGGTATAATCAACTTAGTTACTAGCTGAAAATCATTAGCTCCATCAATTTTACCTGCTTCTTCAATCTCTATAGGTATAGTGTCAAAATATCCCTTCATATTCCATAACCCAAATATAGCCATTGTTCCTACATATATCAAAATTAATCCCAGATAGGAATTTACCAATTTCATAGGCATCAGTATACGGTAGATTGCAAACATTGATAAAATTGATGGAAAAGCATTAAGTATTATCAATATATATAAAATAGTTTTTCTTCCAATAAATTTGAATCTAGAAAAAGCATAGGCAGCAGGTATAGCTACTCCCAATGATATAGTTACCGTAGCGACAACTAATATTAATGTATTTTTTAACCATAAAAGATATGGTTCGTTAAATAATACCTCTTTATAATTATCAAGTGTCAATTCTTTTGGTACAAATGAGAATGATCCACTTAATATATTATTAGTACCATTCAATGATACAGATAAAGTATAGAGAACAGGTACAAGACACATAAGGCATGCGACAATAAAAAATATATTGAGTAAAATCATCTTAATCATATGACTTGTTTTTTTATGCATCTACATCTCCTCCTTTTAATCTGCCTCGAATGGTTAACGAGAATATAATTAATATCATAAATATAATTATGGATATTGCCGAACTGTAACCATAATTATTGGTGACAAAAGCTTTTTCATATGTATAAGTGATAATGGTATGAATATCTGCTCCTGTCTTGGAACCTTGTTGCTGTGTTAGCAGATAGATAATATCAAACTGCTTAAAAGTAGTGAATATAGTAATAACAACTGCTGGTGCAATAATAGGTTTCAACAGAGGTATAGTAATTTTTCTTGCCTTGTCAAAATGCCCTGCGCCCTCAATTGTTGCGCTTTCATAATATGTTTTATCAATACTTTGCAATGCTCCATCTATAATCATAATCATAAAGGGTAATGCCAACCACAGATTAACCATAACAGAAGAAGCAAAAGCTATGTTATTACTGTTTAACCAGTGTATATTAGCAAAACCTAGCTTATTAAGCCAATGATTCAATAAACCGAATTCTGTATTAAACATTCCCATCTTCCATAAAAGAATAGATATGTACCCAGGCATTGCCCAAGGGAACATAAGTATAGTTTTGTATAACCCTTTTAATCTAAGGCCTTCCACATTCAATAAACTTGCTATAATAAAAGCAATAACCATCTGTAATACCATGTTAACAATAGTCCATATAATTGTTCTACCAAAAGCCGTAAGGAATCCTGTATCTAGTACAAATAATGCTTTCATATAATTCTGAAATCCAATTACTTGAAAATCAAACCAATGATATACATTCATATTGGTAAGAGAGATATAACCAGTATAAAGGATAGGAAAAACAATCATAAGGCCTATTAATGCCAAACCAGGAAAAGAATATATATATGGAATAATCTTCTTGTAACCTCTTTTTTTCATTTCTGCACACCTGCCTTAATGTCACTTATACTCATATTGGTATACAGAAGGGGTACTTACCCCTTCTGTATATATTTATTTCATAGCTTCAATCTGTTCTAGTGCCTTTTTCTGCGCTTCATCTGAAGCTGTTACAGGATCTGCATCCCCTTTATTTACGCTTGATAATAAATTCTCTGTTATAGCCCACATAACATCCATCTCTGGTACATTAGGCATTGGTACAGCCGATGCGGATGCTTTTTTAAGTGTCATAACAATCTCATTATTCTTAACCGCATCATCATCATAGCATACATTGTTTACTGGCGCAGAACCAATAGCTTTTGCTAAATTGATACCTATATCAGGTTTTGATAACTGTTCTAGAACTTTTGCTACTGCTTCCTTCTTGCTTTCTGCTCCTTTTAATACACATATACCTTGTATACCAGCAAATGGGCTGATAGCTTTTAATGTTTCATTTACAACAGGCATAGGAGCTATACCAATATCAATACCATTCTCTACTAGGTCTGGAATTAACCATGGTCCACCAATAGTAGAATGAGCTTTACCTTCTTTGAATAATGTAGTCATTGTATTATAATCACCATCTATTGGCATATATTTTACAAATTGCTTATGATATTTGATAGCATCTTTTGTTTCCTGAAGGTCAAGACCTGGCTCAGCTTTTTCATTTATAACGAATCCATCATAAGCATGAATCCATCCTACAGTGAAATACGCTGTACTATGTTGCTCAACAAATCCGTAATTACCATCTTTTGTATTAGCTTCCATATAAGCCAATAAATCATCAGTTGTTCTTGGAGCCTCTTTCATAAGAGCTTTGTTATACATGAACAACAAAGATTCAAAGTAAATAGGTAATTGATATATTTGATCTTTATAAGTTGCTGCACTGACAGTCATAGGTATAAAATCATCAAATGTTGATTCAGGAATGAAATTGGTAATAGGTGATAAAATACCCATCTCAGCAAATATTCCTATCTTGTCATGTGCAAAGAAATACATATCAGGCGCACTACTCGGATCATTTCCAACAAGTTTTAGAGTCTCTGTTAACTTTTCTTTTCTTTCAACAGATACGATTATCTCTGGAGCTAACTTATCAAGTTCTTTCTGAATTTCTTCAGCTATAGCCTCTTGTGTCTCGTACCATATTTTAATATGTGTTGGTTCTTTGGTTTCTTCTTCCTTATTTCCTGAAGTGTTCTCACTTTCTAAATTTGCAGTAGTATCTTTGTCTTCTTCTTTTTTCTTACCACAACCTACAATAGTACCCATACATAGAGTGGCAACTAGTAAAATAGCTAAGATTTTTTTCATGTTAATGCCTCCCATTTTGATTGTCTAAAGAATTTCACCAACGCTTGTGGTGAAATCCTTTGTTTAACATTCTTTCTTTAATGCCTTAATTCCAATTATAAACAGGTGTTTCAGATGTACCATTAACATCGGATGTAGAAGTAAATACTCTGTTAGCCCCTGATTCCCAAGTTACATTACCATTAGCATCTTTTTTAATAAATTTAAATTCAAAAGTTGTATTAGCTGGTACACTGACTGGTAAAAACCACTCTGGATAATTAGGATTCATCATAGTTTCTGTACACTTATCTGTATTCCAATTACCTAACTCTGGAATGCTACCTACAACATGAATTGTATCACCATAACCTGTATTAGCATTCACATGGAATATAGCTTGCACTTGATCACCAGATAAAACTGTATATCCAAAAGTATTACTTGTACTTCCATTATTAGTAACTGTTATATTGACGTCACCAGCAGTTACATTAGGTACTATGGTTTCTATGTAATCAGCTGTATTAGCTACAACGTTTGCACTAACACCATCAAATTTCACATCAATATTTCCATCAAAATTATTTCCGTAGATATATACTTTATTACCTACACGGCCCATAGTTGACATAACATTACCAATTTTAGGTCCATTATTATTTGAATTACAAGACCATACTCCTGCATATCCTCCTGGCAATGTACCTATGTACACTTGACCACCATTAGAAACTACAAGTCCACTAGCTTTCATGATACCCTCAAGTTCATCGTTATAATTACCATCTGCAAAACCAGTAGTTACATTAGTATTAACTGTCACTGAATTGTCAGGCTGACGATTGATAGCTATTAGAACCTCTTTATCAAAGAATTTACGTGTCATAACTAACACATCATTATTTGAATAAAGTATTTGTGTTGTTCCATAAGCCAATGCATCATTTTCTTGTCTTAGATCTGACATGTTCTTAATGATGTTATAAGCATCTGTTGATGTATTGAAGCTGGAATCTACTTCCATGAACATTCTTCCGCCAACATCACTACTTGTATCAGGTGTCATGTACTGCTCTGTTCCATAATATATATTAGGAGTTCCTCTTGATGTAAGAAGTGCTACCAATGCCGCATTATAGACTTCTCTACGTGCTTGATTATAACCAAATCTAGTTACATCATGATTATCAAGAAAAGTAACTGCTTGATTTTCATAAGTATATTCACCAGTTGTAAAACATAACATATTTCCAAAATCAGCCATGCTAGTACTAAAATCTCCAAATGTAGTTGTTATGCATCTAAAGAATTCAAAGTCAAGATTATTGACCCCTGTTCTATCTGGAAATGATTGATATTCATCAAATTTCGGATCAGGTCTACCAATAAAGAATTCACCAAAATGAGTTAAAGGTCCATTATTATTACTGTCAATACTATCTTTTAGACCTTTTACAAAAGCAGGATTCATATGTAGAGTTGCATCATGTCTAAGACCATCAATTCCTTTATCAGCCCAAAACTGAGCTGCTTTTTCTAGGTACTCTACTACAACACCATTTTCTTGAGAATAATCAGCTAATGAACCTAGCTCTTTATGTCTAAAACCAAAGTGTGATGTATCAGTACCTCTGTCTCCTAGACCATGAAAAAACCCTTGAGTATCATTATGTGGATCTGCTAATAAATTCTCTAATTGACCATCACCATTAAGATCTACTGGTTCGCCATCAGCATCAAATACATAATTTCCATTAGAATTCTTATCAGGTTCATATAATCTTCCGTCTTCTGGACTATTATTATCTGTTGGGTTCAACCAACGACTACTATGATTAGTTACAAAATCAATAACAAGCTTAATTCCATTAGCATGTAGAGCATCTCGCAATTGTTCAAACTTCTTCATAGATCCAAAGTGTTTATTAGTTGCAAAATAGTTTCTTACATGATAACCATGAAAACTGGTCCAAACATCTTGGCTACCACCTGGTTGATAATCGATAATCGGTGTATCACGATTTTCATAAGGTGCACTAATCCAAACTGCGGTTACACCCATACCTTTTAAGTAAGGTATTTTGTCAATTATACCTTGGAAATCTCCACCTTGATAGAGTTTCAAGTCATCTCCATCACCTTTATTATTGTTATCACTATCATCAAATAGCTGAGCTGATGATGGTACATTATTTGATGTGTCCCCATCTGCAAAACGGTCAGTAATAATCTGATAGACTACATCCTTAGGTGTAACAGGACCAAGTGGTAATGTACTAGCACTGACTGGTACATTCAACTGACAAACTACACACATCATAACCATGAAAAGAGCTACTATTTTCTTCTTCATTTTAAAATCCTCCTATAATTTGTTATGTTATTTAATTATTTATTTAAAACCCTAGTTAAGTTATACATGGAGGTCTATTAGTTTCTAGAGTTTGAAATACATTAATTACTTGGGAATATTTCAAAGACATATTTTTTACCAATTAAGGAAAGTGTTTTCCTTATTAACTTGAATATTTATTAGGATTAATTGGTAATTTTATACTAATTATACACTCGCATTTCATATATGTCAACAAATCAACTATATTTTGCTTGACTTTTTTAGGAAAACGTTGTACTATTTAAGTACAATGTTTTCCTAATATATAGAAAGGATTGATCTTATGGCAACTATTAAAGATGTTGCACGAGAAGCAGGAGTATCTATCTCGACAGTATCTAAGATTATAAATAAATCCTCCCCCATATCAGCTGCTACAACAGAGAAGGTTGAAGCTGTTATGAAAAAGTTACACTATTATCCTAATATAAGAGCAAGAAATTTTGCTAGACAGACAACAAAAAACATCATTTATATGATGAAAATTGAAAAGAATGTAGCTTTTACCAATCCCCATTCTTTTGAGATTATGTGCGGCATCCAAGAAGCTCTTGCTAAAAAAGACTATAATCTAAGTATTATAAGTTCTAATTCCGAGGAGGATATATCTAGGCTTATTGATAAAATTGTTTATCAAAAAAGTGCTGATGGTATAATTATTCATGCTTCAGCATTTGACCCTACAATAGAGAGTGTCATAACAAAATCCAATTTCCCTCATATGCTCATAGGCAAACCAGATTATAACAGTGCATTATGTTGGGTTGATATCAATAATTATCTATCTGGAGAAATTACAGCCAAACATGTTATTGGATTAGGTTATAAGAAGATAGCTTTCATAGGCGGAGCCGAAGATGATCATATATCTGGACATCGTTTGGAAGGCGCAAGAACTATAATAAATCGCAGTCATGGAACTCTACTTCATAATGAATATACTGATTCTTCTAAAGAAATGAGTTTTGAAGTAATGCATAAAATACTGAGAGAAAAAAAGA
Organism: Vallitalea sediminicola; assembly: GCF_054408565.1. Taxonomy (NCBI): domain Bacteria; kingdom Bacillati; phylum Bacillota; class Clostridia; order Lachnospirales; family Vallitaleaceae; genus Vallitalea; species Vallitalea sediminicola. Next base: position 51,214 of record NZ_BTPT01000012.1, on the reverse strand, counting down.
CACCCGATACAGTAATTTGTGCTAATAATAATATAGCTCTTGGTGTAGTAGATGCCATTAAATACAATGATTTTAAGATACCTGATGATATATCCGTAATTACTTTTGATGATTATCCTTATTCTCGCATTACAGAGCCTATGTTGTCTGTAGTTAATATCGATGTCTTTGATATGGGTTATCAAGCTGCTAAAACTTTACTCAGAAAGATTAAGAACCCTAATCTGCAGGTTCAATCTTATTCTACTTTGCCTACGTTGATTGAAAGAGGTTCCACTGTAAAATCAAAATAATATTTTAACAATCTATTTTATAGTAATAACTAAATGCACTTAATGATTCTAAATTCTTATTTAGGTTTATTAAGTGTATTTTAATATATGTATAAATAAAATCTACAGTCTTATCCTTTATCAGCAATATGTAATTAATCTTATAGTAAATACTAGAGCCTGAATCATTTTCTAATGTTCCTAATAATATTCTAATTCTTATAATATTGCCATTAAATTTATTAAATTATATAATTAACTTTGTTGACTTTGTCGAAATATGTATAAATCTATGAATTATAACAAAACGCATTAGTCTATAGCAAAGAAATTAATAAAGGATATATTGGTGATAAACATGAGAAAATATTTCAATCGAAAAATTTTACTTATCATAATAGCAATAATGGTGTCATGTACAATATTTATATTTAATTATCACTATACTCCTCATAAGAAAATGCCTAGAGCCAAAAACGGAGTTATAGATCTTACAAACTGGAATTTCATAAAAGATGGTACAGTAAAGTTAGATGGGGAATGGGAATTATACTGGAACCAATTTTTATCATACAATGATTTTCAAAACAGCAGCACCATTAATTCAACTGATCATTTTCAAGTCCCTTCAATGTGGAAGGGTTCTACAATAAATGGAACAAATATTTCTGTAGAAGGTTATGCAACTTATAGATTAAAAGTCAGAACCAATAATAAGAATAATCTAAAAGGGCTAAGGCTTGTAACTATTTGTGATGCATATAAGATTTTTATAGATGACAAGATGATAGGTTCAAGTGGAACTTTAGGTCAGGATTTTGGCACGACCATATCTGAGTACAAACCCCAAATTCTTGTTTTTGAGCAAAATTCTATGGAGTTTGAAATATTAATCATGGTTTCTAACTATATTGATAAAAGAGGCGGCATTGTTCATTCCATTGAATTAGGAAATTATCAACAAATAATAAATATAAAAGAAAACGCCGTGAAAAGAGATGCGTTTCTTATTGGTGTATTCTTGATTATGTTCATGTACCATATAATCATCTATCTACGTACAAGAAGAGATGCGACCACAAAATATTTGGCTCTTATGCTTTTACTAGGAGCATCACGAGCGGCATTATCCCAAGAATATCTAATTCTCAATGTAATTCCATTGAACGTGGAAGGAATAATCTTCTTAAATTACATGACTGATTGTTGGGGTGTAACTGCATTATCACTCTTCACTTATAGAATGTATTCACAAGAGGTCTCCCAAAAAATTATAAGGGTAATAATTAGTATAGCATTCGTCTTCACTATAATGACTCTGCTTTTTCCACCTAGTATATATATGAATTATATTATATGCATTGATATATTTTTAGAGATAGTAATTATTTATCTAATAGCCACTCTATTCAAAGCTGTTAGAAGGAAAAGGCATGATGCTGTATTACTTCTTATAGGAATGATAGGTTTATTAGTGGATACTATGATTGAGATATTGGTTTATTGGGATATCATAAATAATTACGGAGATAAAATAACTGTTGCCGCCATGTTTTTGCTTGTATGCATACAATCCGTCATTTTAACGACTAGATATGCTAATAAGTTTTTTGAAGTAGAAAATCTATCTAAAAGATTGATAGCACTGGATAAGATAAAAGATGAATTCTTAATCAATACATCGTACGAATTAAAAACCCCTCTTCGTGGCATTATCAATATTAGTGAATATAGCTTGCAAGACTCTTTGGGTAAGCTCAATAATAAACAAAAAGAAAATCTGGAAATTGTAATTAAAATCAGTAAAAGCTTATTGAATCTGGTCAACGATCTATTAGATTATTCAAAGTTCAAATATGGTGATATAAGTATCCATAAAAAAAGTGTAGACATAAAAGAAATAGTCAATGTGGTATTGGAAATGTATAAATACATTGAAGTAAATAAAGATATTAAATTCATGAATCATATTCCCAAGGATGTTCCTCTTGTATATGGGGATGAAGATAGATTGATTCAGATTATATTCAACATTGTGGATAATGCAGTAAAATTTACTGACTTTGGTGAGATTAATATTTCTGCAGTAGCAGATAACACTATGGTAGAAATAAGCATAGAGGATACTGGTATAGGAATACCAAAAGATAAAATCAATTTTATTTTTCAAGTATTCAATCAAATAGATGATACTATAGCAAGAAAAAAAGGCGGAACAGGTTTAGGACTAAGCATAACAAAAGCCCTAGTAGAAGTACACGGAGGTAAAATTAGGATTAAATCAGAAATAGGTAAAGGTTCAAAAGTCATATTTACCCTTCCTATAAGTCATGACGAAAAAACAAATTTCGACTCTGAGATAATGACACAAAAATTAATATTCAATAATACCTTATTGAAAACAGTATCTAAAGAACCTTTATTCATTCAAGAAGATAAAGAAATCACTGTTTTGATTGTGGATGATGATGATATGAACAGGCAACTACTTATAAATATTTTATCAGCTGAAAATTATGATATTATTGCAGTTGCAAATGGCATGAAAGCATTAGAGGTATTATCAAAAAATAAAAATATAGATATTGTCATAATGGATATAATATTGCCTAGGATGTCAGGATATGAAGTATGTCGCAAGATCAGAAAAGAGTATACTCTTTTTGAACTACCCATACTTATGTTAACTTCCAAAAATTACTCTACAAGCATCTCAATCGGAATTGAAGCAGGAGCAAATGATTTTTTATCAAAAGCTTATGATAGAGGCGAAATAATAGTACGACTCAAAACTCTATTACAAATGAAAAAATCGATAGATTCCGCTATTAACTCAGAAATGGCTTTTTTACAAGCACAAATCAAACCACATTTTCTATTCAATGCTTTAAATACAATAGTATCTTTGTGCTATGTAGAACCTGAAAAAGCAGGGGAACTAATTGCTGAGCTAAGTAATTATTTAAGAGGTAGTTTTGATTTTAGCAATATAGAAAGATTCGTAAGTATGGAAAAGGAATTAGAGTTTATAGAATCCTATCTAGTTATTGAGAAAATGCGTTTCCAGGAAAAATTGAATTATCAATATGATCTATGTGACAATATAAACTTTATGGTTCCTACTCTAATTATACAACCTATAGTAGAAAATGCTATTAAACATGGAATATTGCCTACAACTAAAGGCGGAAATGTCCAGTTATGTATAAAACGAGAAGATGAATTTATCAGTATTATAGTCCAAGATGATGGCGTAGGAATTCCAAAAGAAAAATTAGCACATATTCTAGATGAAGAGTATGCTAGTAAAAGTGTAGGAATTAGAAATGTCAATAAGCGAATGAAACAAATTTATGGATATGGAATTGAGATTGACAGCGAACCCCATAAAGGAACTATAGTAAGAATTAGAATTCCATACAAAGGAGGAAACATCAATGTTGAAAACCCTATTGATAGATGATGAGAAATTTGCGTTAAAAGCTTTGCAACATTTATTAAAGAAATATCAAGATATAGAAATTGTTGGTACATATACGGATATAGATGCTGCATTAGAGAAAATAAAAAATGATACCGTGGATGTTATTTTTTTAGATATTGAAATGCCAAAAATGAAAGGAATCCATGCAGCTGACAAAATATCCTTGATTGACCCTAGTATAGGTATCATATTTGTTACAGCTTATGATGATTATGCTGTTGATGCATTTGAAATCAATGCAATTGATTATGTAATGAAACCAGTATTAAAAAGAAGATTGGACAAGACAATAGAACGTATCAGAAGCAAACATCATACTGTTGATAAATCAGATAAAAAATCTAAGCACAATAAAATATTATGCTTTAGAAATTTTGAATTATTTATTAATAATAAAATAATAAAATGGCGTACATCCAAATCAAAAGAACTCACCGCGTTCCTTATATATAATAAAGGAGAATTTGTTCATAGGGATAAAGTTATAGAAACCCTTTGGCCTGATAAAGAATACACCCAGTCTATAAAACTCCTGCATACTAGTATTTATTATATTAGAAAAGTATTAAAAGAAGCTGGAACTGGAGATATACTTATATATTCTAATGAAATGTATAAACTGAATACAGAAGAATTGGATTGTGATATATGCGAATTTTATAAAATAGAAAATATCAGTAATAAAATTACCAAATACAACATTGAAAGTCTTGAAAAAATGATTTCCTTATATCGTGGTGAATACTTCGAAGAAAATGATTATTCCTGGGTAGTACATGAAAGAGAAAGGTTATCACACATATATATGAATACCCTAAAAAAGATTGCGGATTATTATAACCAGCAAAGTGAATATAATAAAGCTCTATATTATCTTAAAAAAATAACAGAAAAAGATCCTTATAACGAAGAAATTCATGAAATCGTATTAGATACATACTTGCAAAAGAAAGATTTCAAATCTTTTTTGGAATACTATAATCAATTAGTCTCTGATTTCAAAAAAGAATTAGATATAGAGTTAAATAACAGTATACAAAAAAAATTTCACAATCTTAATAAATCAATTAAAATGTAAATATCTATAAGTCTGTGTCATCATACATGATACAGCTTTTTTTATACTTATATTTGTTGAGAAATTGTTGAGAACCATTTGATATGATATCTAAGAGTGGGATATGTTTCAGAATAAGGATTGTAGAAACTTTCTACACTTCACTACATTTTATTTATAATACAATAATTTTTGAGGAGGTTTTAAAATGTGGAAAAAAGAAATTGACATTAATGAAATCAAAGAGATAAGAGTTAAGACAACTGCTTATCTAGGAGTAGGTGCCATTCAAAAAATTCACGATATCATGAAAGAACTTAAAGATAAGCAAATAGACAAAGTTCTTATCATGACAGGAAAGAGTTCCTACAAAAAAACTGGTGCTTGGGACCATGTAGAAAAAGCACTTAAAGATAATTCAGTAGAATATGTTTTATATGATAAAGTAACTCCAAACCCTAACGTAGTTCAAGTTGATGAAGCTACTGAAATGGGAAGAATACTTGGAGCAAAAGCTGTCATTGGAATTGGTGGGGGTAGTCCTATTGATGCTGCAAAAGGAGCCGCTATATTATTAAAATACACTGATAAGAATGCAACTCAGTTATATGAATATGATTTTACTCCAACTGAAGCCATGCCTTTGATTGCTATAAACTTAACACATGGTACAGGTACTGAAGTAGATAGATTTGCTGTAACAACCATAGAAGAAAAAGAATTCAAGCCTGCAATAGCATATGATTGCATTTATCCTCTATATGCAATTGATGATCCAGCATTAATGACAACTCTTCCTAAGAACCAAACACTATACGTATCTGTTGATGCTATAAACCATGTTGTTGAAGCCGCTACAACAAAGGTTACAAATCCATTAGATATATTACTTGCTAAAGAGACTATTAGATTAATTGCTGAATATCTTCCTATAGCACTTGAAAATCCAGAAAATCTAGAAGCTAGATATTATCTTTCATACGCATCCTTAATTGCTGGGACTTCTTTTGACAATGGATTATTACACTTTACCCATGCTTTAGAGCATCCATTAAGTGGTGTCAAACCAGAATTAACTCATGGATTAGGACTTGGTATACTCCTTCCAGCAGTTATCAAAAACATTTATGCTGCAAGACCTAATACTTTAGCTGATATTTTAAGTCCTCTAGTAGAAGGATTGACAGGAGATCCATCAGAGGCTGATAAAGCTGTTGAAGGTGTTAGAAATTGGCTTCAATCAGTTGGAATCACAGAAAAATTATCTGATATGGGCTATGTGGAAAGTGATATTGATAAATTGACTAACTTGGCATTTGAAACTCCAGGATTAGAAGGCTTAATAAACTTAGCACCTGTAGAAGGCACAAGAGAAGTTGTAAGAAGCATCTACAGTGATTCATTTTAATATAAAAATTGTTGTTGTATAGGTTAGTGATAGTATATATTTAAATAGTCAGCAGCTGTTAATAAGTATAAAAATAGCAGCTGTTGATTTTTGTTAAAATCAGGAGATGAATATTATATGGGAATTGATTTAATTTTTATTGACTTAATGAAAAATATTAGAAGTGATTTTTTAGATAGTATATTTACTAATATCATTTTTCAAAAATCTATGTATATATGGATTATTTTAATAGTAGTTCTACTCTGTATAAAAAAGACTAGAAAACTTGGTATTGTTGCAGGAATTTCATTTGTTGTTACACTTATTGTGGGAGAAATAATTCTAAAAAATATAATTGATAGAGCAAGACCTTTTATAACCTATAATCTCGATGTTATAGTTAAAAAGCCAACTTCTTTTTCTTTTCCATCAGGAAGTACTGCATTATCTTTTGCAGTTTTTGGAGCATTTTTATTTAGTAAGAATAAGTATGGTATTGTCATATACGTATTTGCGGTAATTATAGCTTTTTCTAGGATATATTTGGGACTGCATTATTTTTCGGATGTTGTGGGAGGTATGGTTTTAGGTATTGTTTTGGCTTATTGGGTTGATAGAGTTGAAAAAAAGTTAATTCCCGTTAAAAAACAGAAATTAACTCTTTTATTATAATTATCCCTACCTACTAACCTAACCAACAATTCACAATTCATATAAGTCATATCCTATCCCATTTTAAACAATTTTTTAAATGAATTCAATCTAAAAGCAACTGTTGCCAATAATATAAGACCGAAAAGCGCGGTAATCAAAAATTGATCTACACGTAGTATATTCAATCCACTTGCTACTATCTGCAATAGTAATACTGCAAGTATCATGCCACTAATCTTTCCTTTTCCACCATTAGGGTCTATACCTCCAAGCACTGCAATAAGAACACTTTGAAGTAAATAACTTGTTGCATAACCAGACGCTGCTGAGTTGAATCTTGATGTCAATATAACTGCTGCTACACCAACAAAGAAACCAGATAAAGAGTATACTTTGATAATCATACGCTTTACATTAACACCTGAAAACTCTGTAGCAGTTGGATTGGAACCATACATATACGCCTTCTGTCCCAACGGTAGATGATGCAGTACAATATACATAATGATTGCACATACTGCAAATATATAAAGCGGAACAGGTATTCCCAAAAGACTTTTGTTTCCTATGAACTGAAAACTCTCAGGAAAACCAGAAACAATCTCACCTTTTGTAATTACAATACTAACACCAGTTATAAGCATCTGCATACTTAATGTTACCAAAATAGCCGGAACTTTTAGATATGCAATAATAACTCCACTACCAAAAGAAACCAGTACACTAATTGAAATTCCTACTATAATAACTAATATCACCACTCCAAAGTTTTCAGTACCTTTTGGAATCAAAGAGGTCATCATCTTAGCCATAATAATTCCTGAAAGATTGGCAGATGCAATACATGAAAGATTGATGCCTCCTGTTATCATTGTAATCATCATACATAAGGTTAGCAATCCCATTTCAGGAAACTGTCGAGTTACAGAAATAAAAGTGTTGTATGATAAAAATCGTTCACTAATTAGAGAAACGATAATAACAACAATCATCATAATAATAGATAGCATTATATTATCTCTATTTCTCTTTACTATAGAACTTTGCATATTCATTTTCATTGCTCAATCTCCTTCCCTCTTTTTTTCCTTCCTCTAAGTCCAGTGAAACAGAAACTCATCATTACAACAACGCCCATAAACAGCGTTTGATAATAACTAGATACACCTACAAAAACAAGTCCATTATTGATTACTGTTACAAGCATCAATCCAAACAATGTACCAATAACCGTTCCTTTACCTCCTGATAAAGCCGCACCACCTAAAACAACCATTGCAAGTACTTCCATTTCTTTTCCTATGAGTGCATTAGGTGCTACATTTTGCGTTACATACATAAGCACTACAGAACCCAAAGCAGCCATTACACCCATATAAGCATAAGCAAAAAGAAGCGTACGGTAAACTTTGATTCCAACTCGCTTGGAAGCTTCGGCATTATCACCCACAGCATAAACATGACGACCAATATTACTATACTTTAAAATCCACCATGTAAGCAATGAAGCAAACACTAGTATTCCTATAGGAATAACCAATACTGTAACAGAAGTCTTTGTTGCAAACCACTCAGGGAAACCATATAGCCAAGTACCACCTGTAAAATACATTAAAAAGCCATAAAATACGTTCATTGTTGCAATCGTTATGATAATAGCCGGAACTTTCAAGTTATACACTAATGCAGCATTAATAAGTCCTAGAACAATACCAACCATTATAGCTACGCCAAACACAACAAACATATTCCCACCAATATTCATTATGAACATCGCAGCAAGGTATTGTGCAACAGTTGCCGTTGCCATAAAAGAAATATCTATGCCACCTGATATAATAACCACCAACAAACCGATAGCCATAACCCCTAGAGCGGCGGCACTTGCAAGCATATCAGTAATATTTCCAAAAGAAAGAAATCTCCCTTTTGAAACCACGGTTAAAACAGCGACTAAAGACAAAACTACCATCATAAGATAAAATTCATGGGTCTGAAAAATCTTTTTCATTGCGCTTTTATTGTGTTTGTAAGACATCATCATAAAACTCCTTTTCACTAATTTCCATGGTATTAACTTCTTTTACAATGCATCCTTTACTCATGATAAGACAACGTGAGCAGTTGTAATAAATCTCAGGAACTTCATCAGATATAATGATAATTCCCATACCACTTTTTGCCAATGATCGGATAATATCATATATAACACTCTTAGCTCCAATATCAATACCATTTGTTGGTTCATCCAATATTAATACATTTGGTTCAATAGCCAACCATTTTGCTATAACAATTTTTTGTTGGTTACCACCAGACATAGCTGATGCATGAATGTTTGGAGTTGCGCTTTTTATGCTTAACTTTTCTATATAATCATTTGTTATCTTCTCTTGCCTTTTTTTATTTATGAGTCCAAATTTTTCTTGTAATTTCTCGATAATCGTAAGAGACATGTTATTCTTAACTGATTGATCAATAACCAACCCTTGCAGAAGCCTGTCCTCTGGAACATAAGCTATTTTATTCTTTATAGCACATTTATTGGTTTTTAGTTTTACCTTTTCACCTTCAATAATAATATCACCCGAAGTAGGCGCATTCATACCAAACAACGAAAGTGCAAGTTCCGTTCTACCTGATCCTAATAATCCAATAATTCCAAGCACCTCTCCTTTACTAAGTTGAAAAGAAATATCCTTATAATGCCCGACACGATAAAGATTTTTTACTTCTAAAAGTGTAGTATCATAATCTGGTATATTGAATTTTTGTTCAGGCACGATGTTTTGTTCACTAATAAGATAACCAAGTTTGGTATCATCAATATCATCAGCTGCAAAAACGCCAACAATTTTCCCATCACGTAACGCTGAGATACGTTCTGCAATTTCTAATATTTCATCCAGCCTATGGCTAACAAACATTATTGTCATACCTTTTTTTTGCAAATCTCTTATGATACCAAATAATATATTAACCTCTTTACGTGTAAGCGATGATGTAGGTTCATCCATAATTACCAGTTCAGCATCGGTTGCTATTGCTCTTGCTATCGCTACCAATTGCCTATCTGCTATAGAAAGTTCTGAAACGGGAGTCGATAAATCAAATTCTACTTGAATTTTCCTAAGAGCCTCTTCCGCCTTTTTATGGATTTCCTTCCAATTGATATGTCCCACAGCTTTATCTGCATAAGAATTAATTGCAATGTTCTCTGCTATAGTCATATTTGGAAATACACTTAAATCTTGATATATAACAGAAACCTTATCATTTGTATTCCTATCATTTACTTCAATTACCTTATCTTTGTCAAATATACGAACAATAGAATTTTTGTCTGGTTTAAGCACTCCCGCAATAATTTTAATAAGCGTAGATTTTCCAGAACCGTTTTGTCCAACAAGACAGTGTATTTCACCTTTTTCTAATTCGAATTCAACATTCTCCAATGCTTTTACTCCACCATATGTTTTACTGACTTGCTTCATTTCTAAAAAAAGTTCTGACATAAATTACCTCCATCATACTATAATAATGGTGCTGAGTAACTTGACGTCACTCAGCATCAACCATTTTACTAATTAAAATCCTAGAGAATCTGCATTTTCATCAGTAATATTTAATGTAGCATCAAATATCAAAACATTTTCATTTTCAACTTTTGGTTTACCTATTTCTGGAACATCAATTGATTCTACATCTTTACCTTCGAGTAATGATTTTGCTACATATACAGCAGCATATCCTGAATCAGATGGGTTCCAAAGCACTCCATGATCTATAGAACCATCAGCAAGATATTGTGCAGCCTGTGAAGGAATAACTGTACCTGTTACAGCGATATCATCAGTCATCTTTTTCTCTCTTAACGCTTCAGCTGCACCAATTGGACCAAGACTTCCCCATCCTATTATTGCTTTTAGGTCAGGATAAGATTTGATAAGTTCAAGTGTCTTAGTACGTGATAATTCTGTATCTTCTCCACATGGGATACGGTCTGTTGCTTCTGTCATATTAGGATAATTTTCTGCAAGATATTCTGTAGCTAAATCAGCCCATTCGTTATGTAGGGGAACTGAAAGTCCTCCAACAAACAATACATATTGTCCTTCTCCACCAGCAGCCTTAGCAGCAGCTTCAGCAGCAGCAATGGCGAAATTTTTATTATCAATCATTTCTGTATCATAATCAGCTCCAACTTGTCCTGGAGATTCGTTAGCAATAACTAAAATACCCTTTTCTTGTGCACTTTTTAACGTTGGCTCAAGAACTGTTGCATCATTAGGTACTACCACTATTGCATCAACACCAGTTGTTATAAGGTCTTCAATAATCTTCTTTTGCAATGCTGGGTCAGCATCTGTTGCACCAGTTACATATGCCTTTACTCCTAAATCCTTCGCTGCCTTTTTAACTCCTTCTTCCATAACGTTGAAAAATGGAATACCTGTTAATTTTACAACTACTGCAATTTCATAATCATCTTTAGCACTGTCATCTTTAGTACTATTATCTGTCGTTTTATTATCTGTTGTACTGTTATCACTAGTATTATCTGTAGGTGGTACCTCTTTCTTAGTTTTACATCCTGCAAAAACCAACATTACCATAGTCAAAATCATAATTACTGATATCGTCTTTTTCATTTTGTCCTCCTTTAATATTTTTTTTGCTTGCTCCAATGTTCTTTTATGCTTATCATTAGCATAAAATTAAATCTCATTCTTCATAGAACACATTGAGAAACTCATAGAAACTTTACACCTATCAGATGTCGATAAACAACTTACCCTTAAGAAGCATTAGATAACCATATCTCAGGCTTCACATGCAAATGTAACTTGTTTCACTTATTATATTACTACTTTTTATGTGTCTTGTCAATAATAACTAAAATTTTTCTTTTACCTCATATTATTTTAGTTATTATTTTACCATGTATTGTTAATGTAACGCTTTATTTATGCATCATTAGTATTTTATTAATATATATATTTTCTTTTTTGTATTGTATTTAATTTTTAATACTTTTATTTCATTAATTTTTATTGGATAATACTTTCTTTTTTGGGTTTACTTGTTTCAATAGAGCCATTATAGAAAGTTAGATTTATGTGTTTCATTAAGTATATCTTTGGATATTACTGTAGATTATACAGATTTTTCAAATAAAATTAGAATAGTAATTAACGCCATATTTATGCAATTTTTATAAGAATATCTATATATATCTAATAAAGAATTATATCAGAACATATGTAACAAGATACATCAATTAAGAATAACTATTTTTTTACAAAAACAAAGCCCTACTTATAATTTAAGTAAGACTTTATTGCATTAGTTATAATCAATTAATAAAATTAGATACTTAATTTATATCTAACACATCTTATAATGCATTATTATCTATTTTATATATGATAATACCTTTTGTATTTCATTGTTTCTATTAGTTATACCTTCTTCTACTTCTACAGTAAGTTCCTCTATATCAGCTAGTTTAACCTCTTTTTCATCTTTCATAACATAATAATCTTGTATACCTTGCTTTATTATATCTTGATGTTGATTCAAAGTTATAAGCGCATATCCTTGAAGCGTTTTGTCTTCACCATTAATTTCAAATATCTTATTCTTGTTCAAGTCTCTTAAATACACTCTATAAAACTCATTAATTTTAATATTATAGAAATCGTTAGATTCATCTTTTATATATGCTAATTCATCAAATTCACTAGCTTTTATGATAAAGGATTTTTCAATGCATCCATAACTCTTATGTGATATATATTACTTTTACTTTCATTAGCTATTTCAATTAAACTTTTATCTATATCTGTTATTTCTTCATTTTGATTAGTTATTATCCTTTCTTTATCTTTAATTACCTTGTTTAATCTACAAATTTCTTTTATATCATTAATATAATTATCATCGTCAATATTCAAATTAGTTAGTTCATTAATTTTACCTTTTATATTTTTATATTCTAATATCTCTTGGAAATAATTGTTTAAGTACTGTTTCATTTCATTTTCATCAAGCATAGATATCATACTTGATAATTCATTATTAATTTCATTAAAATAATTAGCAAAAGCTCTTTCTCTATCACTGAATACCATTGTATTTTTAACAAAACCTGATAATATTTCAGATTTATTTATTTTGTTATAGTAATCTTTTTCCAAATAATCTAAATAAATTTTTCTTTTTGTATTGATTAATGTATTGATAACTTTTTCTTGATGAATATTTTTATTTTCTTTATAGTACTCAAATAATTCTTCTGAATCATTATAGGGAATTTTTATCGAATTAAAATATATCATCACTATACAAATAAGTATTACTGGTATTGTTATATAAAATATTTTTTTCAATATAATTCCTCCTTTGCATCTCAATTGATAATCTAAAATCCAATAATTTCATTGGCTCGTTTGCATTAATATAATCTATTTTTTAACAATAGGTATAAATATTTGTTTTAAAAATTCTGCACCCACAATAGTTAACATATATAAGAGAATTTTAAAAAGTGTATATAACGTACTAAAATGAATTGTAATAAAAGCTCCTATAAATAAAATTAATATAAAAGTTAATTTATATGAATATGCATATTTATTTCCACAATTCTTACACTGCTTATAAAACCGATCTTCTAAAAATATTCTTTCACGTATTGAAATATAACAATTACAGTGAGGACATCTATTATTTCTTTTCATTAGTCTACCTCCAATTGGTTTAATTAGTAAAATTATAATCTTTATTAAAAGATGTAGCCCAATTATCTAAAGTTAAATCGGGTATATTACTATAAAATTCATTCATTACATCTGTTCTTGACTTGTATTTTCGTCCATCAATAAGTTTATAGTTTTTATCAATCGAGAATTTATATGGATTAATACTGTACAATGTTATAGCACTGTCTGAATTAGGTTTCACCTCATTTATATATACATCATAAGTTAACTTATGTTCTTTTATTTTATCATAGTTATAGTAAAATCCTGCTATATTAAATGCTCCGCCCAACCACTTTCCAATACCAGGATTAATTCCTGTTAACGATAATCCAGTACCACCCCAATCAATACCCTCTGACAAATCATTTGTAATAATTGATTTACCTTTATCTTTTAACGGAAATAAACTTTCCAATGCCACTCCTACTCCATATTTAGTGAAACCAATCGTTGTAGATGCTAAATTATCAAACATTTCATCTGCATATTTATTACTAATGCGAACACTCATTTTTGTCTTTATTTTTTTATCATGATACATATATAAGCTAATAGGATTTCCATTATTATCTTGCATATCATACTTATATCTATTAACTCTCTTCTGTCGTATTGTATCAATCGCTCGAAGTACTGCATACATAGCATCACTATTTTTTTGGTTTGAATATTGTAAGTATAACGTTTTTAATCCTATGACAGCTGAGTAATCTTCTCTTGATAATATATTTATATCTTGATTATCTGGTGATGCCATATACTCAAAAGGACTTTTCCCATATTTCCTATAATAATTTACAGCGAAATCCTTTGTTAATAATGCATATCCTGAATCTGCTATATGTAAATATTTTAATATACCACTGTTACTTTCAATATCTCTTATATGTTTTGTATCTTTCGCCAATTGAAGTATTAATTTTTCTTTAGCTGAAAAAGCATCTGTTCTTACTTCTCCAACATTCACTCTCTCTATATTTGTTATATGTTCAATTTGTCTATAACTGTATCCTATTTCTTTAGATATGAATACATCTTCAATCATCTGCTGTATCTGAAATTCTTTTTCTTTTGTTACTCGTCCATTATCTTTTTTAATAGTATCAATATATCTATCTAATAAATACTGCTCAAATTCACCTTCATATCTACCATTTCCTGACTGCATATTTTCAATGGCTTTATTTACTTTCCCAAATCTCCAATCTAATACAACCAATCTAGCTCTAAGTAATTTACTATTTCCATAATATATTTTTTGATTATCTGTCATATTAAATCGATATTTTCCAAGAAATTTTTCTTCTTTTTCCCAATCTGTTTGATATGCTTGAATAAGTGTAATTATCCTACTTGGGTCATCTATACTATCTACATAATCTTTAGTAAATTTCACAGGTGTTGTATTATCTGATTTACCATAGTTATTAATTGAATAATTTGATGTTTTAAAATTTCTATTTTCCTCAAATATGTCATTATACTGTTTCTGACTTTTCGGTATTTCTAACCCTTCGGCTAATTTTCGTAATGTACACTCTGCATCAAAATAGTAATTTATAGCTGTATTAATGCAAATTCCCGACTTTCTCAATCTTTTTTCTAGAGATTTTAAATCTTTACTAATTTCACTCAGCCTATATCTTATATTATGTCTCTCAATTATTTCACTGTCAATATTATTCTTGTTAGAATCGAATTGATTTTGGATACTATTTACCTTCATTGATAATTTATTCAATCCTTCCACCTGTTTTTCTAATCCATCTATATTTGAAGATATATTTGCCATATTTTTTCCCTCCTAAATTCATGTATAATAAAAATAATATATACTATTATTTTGTATATAATACAAATTTTTTAAAAAAAAAGTCAACAAATCCTGACGAACGACATGATTTATGGGATAAAATGCATTTAAACATCTAATTTTAATATAAGAACAATTAAACTTACTTATTCTTTCTTATAATATACGATAAATAATATTCCTATCACAGCTGTCCCTATTACAATAATGATTATTATCTTTGTTGATTTTCCATCACCACCATTCCCCTCATCATCCTTCTCTATATTGCTTGCACCAAGAGTTGGATGTGTTTTAGGCTTATTATCATCAATAGTATTTTGCCTTTTTCCATCTTTCTTATCATTTGCTTTATTTGGGGTTACAATAGTATCTTCATTTTGTTTTATAGTACTAACAAACCCTTTTGCATAAGCATTCTCTGAATTATTGTAGCCATACAATATGATATCACTTATACATATATCTTCATAAGAACTACCTTTCTCAGCTTCTAGTATCGTTAATTTTATTTTACTTACATCAGAATAACATTCTCCATTTCCTAGATAAATATCTCCATAATCTACTTGTTCCAGATTTTCAACATTTCTATTTAACTGCTTTTCTTTTGTAATAATTAGATACTCCTTGTTAGAATCATCCATACCATATAAATCTACCTTTAATAATTTAACAATACCATTTTTATTATATATATTTTTATTAGCTATATATCCATTCTTAATCCCTATTTCTAAGAGCTCTGTTTTAGGCTCTAGTAATATTTCAATACTTTCGCCAATACCAATATCTTTTTTCCCCTCTACCCAAGCAGTATTAGAATCTTTATCAAATAGATTTGATGGTTTATAAGTATATTTCCCTTCGTCCGGCAGTACAGAAGAAACAATAACCTCAGCAATTGCATCATTGTTGAGTATATATTTTTTATTCATCATGAAGTTTTCCCTATTATATTCAACAGATAGATTTTTGAGTATATTAAAGTCAACATCTTGTTTAACATATTCAAAGTATCCTTTGCTTTTATCAAATGAAAACTCAGGAATATTCATATTTATCCCTTCACATTGATCTACTATATTTTGATAATCAACTAGTAATTTAAATTCTTTTACTTTTCCATTACCCCACTTAGAGGCAGGTGTAAAATCATAATTAAAACTTTCATTAGAAAGAGAAATATCAAATGAACCTTCTTCTGAAAAAAGTTCATTTACATATTCAGGCTTTATTGAATAAGAAATTGTTAATGTTTTTTCTTCATTCTCTTCAAAAACTAGTTTCGATATATAATTATTGATACATTGCAGGTCATATAGTCTATCAGATTCTTGTTCTTCTTGTTTGAGCTGATATTGTAATTCTTTGCCACCATCAAACATTTTTATATCTTTTAAGTATATTTCATCATATGTATCATAACTTTGGGTTTTTAATTTTATAGGAAAAGCATATATTACTTTTTGATCAGAACCCTTATTTAACAGTTTATATGTTACTTTTACATCAATATATGATTCATTGATATATATCTCTAAGCATTCAGAATTTAATTGTACATCTTTGACATCTATAAAGTGTATATTACCCCCTTGGGCAACTCCATTCCACTCTATTGGACCACCATTCCCCCATATTATATTAGTTGGACAAATGAATATATAGACACCAACCAGCATTATTAATAATTTTATATTTTTAGACATATACTCACTCCCCTATATAACAATAATTTTATATGCTAAAAATCCACTTTAAAAGAACCTTTACATTATACTGTAAAAGCTCTTTGGATTCTTTTATTTTTCTCTCTTTTTAAAAATAAGTATAATAAGTAATAATAATATACTAATTATGCTTATTAGAATAGGTATAATTAGAGTTTCATTATTCATTAATTCTATATCACTAGTATCATTTAAATCATTGTTAACTCTAACTTCATGATCTCTTTGATTTTTTTGTCTATTAATAACCTCAGATTTATTTTCTAATTTGGTTAATTCATCATTATTACTGAATTCAACTTTTGTATCATAACCATCTTTATATTTTTCTGATGTATTTTTACTACCTAGTAATAATAATTCACTTATGCATACATCCTCATATTTATATCCAGATTCTGCTTCTAAAATGGTTAGTACAATTTTATTAGTATATACTCTTCTATCATCAAACACATTTAGAAAATCAAACATGTCATAATATTTATATAAATTAGAAGTTATAGCTAAATTTCCTATTATAGGAATCTTATTTTCATTATATAATTCCACTATTTTACTAACACATCTTTCTTTTCCATCATAATCCATATCATATATATCAATTTTAAGTTTTTTGATTTTCCCATTATTTTTATAACAACTATCATTTGATATGTAACCATTAGCAATAGCAATTTCACCTATATTGATATCGGATTTAAATTCTATCTCGATACTCTCTCCAATTCCTAAATCTTCTTTACCTTCAACCCATGCTGTCGTTAAATCTTGATCAAATAAATTTTCAACCGAATATGAATACTTACCTTCATCTGGTAATTTAGAAGTTGATGTAATCGAATTTATCACATTTGAGTTTAAAGTATTATTCATTATATATTTATAGTAACTATATTTTTTCATATCATATTCTATTTGTAAACTATTATACTTATCAAAATCAAAATTTTTCATTTCTAGTTCATATATACCCTGATCATTATAAGTAAATTCAGGCATATTAACCTTAAAATCTTCACATTTATCTATAATATCTTTATAGTTTATTTTTAATCTAAATGTATCAACTTTCCCATCTCCCCAATGTATTGCAGGAGTAAAATCATAATAAAACTTACTATTACTTGAAGAAGACAATAAAAAACCTTCTGATTGATTAAGTATATAGTATGGCTTTATGCTATAAGATATAATTAATGTCTTAATCTCATTTTTTTTAAAATGTAATTTAGAGTTAAAAAAATAATTTGCTTCTTTTTCATCATCTTCATCATTCTTAACTATTTCTTTACTTACTACATAATCTAACTCTTTATCACCATTAATCATTTTAACATCTTTAAGATATATTTCATCAAATTCTTGCCATAAAAAAGTCCATAATCTTATTGGGAATGAGTATTCTATTTCTCTCTCTTGTCCAGTATTTATCAATTTATACTCTACTTCAACATTAATAAATTCTTCTTTTATATCTATTGATAATAATTCAGTTGTTAGATCTATATCTTTTATATCTACAAATTTAATATTTTGCCCCTCTACTATTCCATTCCATTCTGAAGGACCACCATTTGCAAAAACTTGTACCTTGAATATTATCAAACAGATAAATATTGTTATTATATATTTCTTTTTCTTCAATTAGTTTCTCCTTTCACATCATACTATCTAAGAATTCAAGTGCTTTATTGAATATGGGTAAATACTTATACTTCTCTTCATTAAATTAAATCAATGCATTTATTCCTTTAGTAAATGTAATTTTCAAACAAATATTTTATTGTGTAAAATAATCAGCATTTGTTCTATCTATAACTATATAACCCGATACTTTCTTATATCTGTAACCACCCCTATCAACTTTTATATCATCTTTTTTAAAACCCACAGATTTTGCGAATTTATCGTAGTCCTTTCTCAAAATAGTAAGACAGCCATCTGACCACCCTCTTTTACCATATCCAATATGAATATTTATTTGATCACTTTTAGAAGCCGTACGTTTTTCCCCTCTGGTTACTGGTATTGTTTGATTTTTATCAGAGCCTTCATAGTAATTTCCTATAAATAATCCAGGATGTCTTTTTTCTGTGTCCCCTGAATTATGAATACCACTAACAAAATGATAAACACCTTCTTTTGCTGTTGGCTTCCCTTTACCATAATCAGATATATGTGTATTATTATCAGGCAAATCAGGTAATGTACTAGCATCAGTAAATACATTATCAATCTGACCATCTTTTATTACTACAGCCATAGCTTTGTACCTACCATCTTTGTGATAATTAAGATCAATACCATATGTATTTGTCGTTGGTTTATTGCCCTCTTTATCATCCATTGCACCCTCGAAAAACATTACTAACGGATCAGTACTTCTATTATCAATATAATGTTCTTTAATAATCTCATAGTTAGCATATCTATTAATACCTTCACGCAATATTTTTTTCTGTATATTTGATAGTCCACTGTGAGAATTAATAAATGCTTCAATAATACTCGCTGATATAAGGCAGTTATGCGTTTCATTTTGTGGTGACTGTACATTACCTAGTGTTGGTTCTGTTACTTGTTTACCCGAAGTAACTTTTACACCTATATTCAACTTACCCGTATCTACCCAAGCCGTATCATATCCATTTCCCACTGGATATCTTACATGACTCCTATTTCCTTTTTGCTCAAAGATCATAATTCTATCTTTATCACTTACCCATAATTCTCCTGGTTGACCATTATCTTTAGTGACTTTTATAGTTCTTGATACACTTGCATAAGTATAGTCTACATCTACTTTAACACCTACTGAAGTTGGAGACCATTTGACATTAGCACCTGCTTTTTCTGATATTTCCCTTATACCAACTTGTATATGTCCATCTTTCACTGTAAATATTGAACCATCGCTTGCATATCCAATACCATCTTTGATATTATTCAAATTATACCTTGTTGTTTTACCATTTATAATTACTGTTGCTATTTTTGATATTTCATCCCACGAGACTGTACCTCCTAGTCCCTTAACAATGTCTATCAAATTTCCCGTAGTGGTGCCATTAGACACCATTGTGTTTCCAACTTTCACATTTCCCACAGTTACATTAGCAGGTTTAATATCACTATTACTTTTTTCATCTTTTCTAGGAGATTCTAGTACCATAAGTGCTTGTTCCAATTTTCGTTCAGCATATTCATATGCATTTATTACGCCATTAATTTGTTTGCCATACTTAGTAAATCTTTCTGATATGAATTTTATTTCTTTACTAATTTCATTCAAATCATATCTAATATTATCTCTTTCACAAATTATATTGTCAATACAAATTTTCTGCGAATTAAATTCATTCAGAAGATTATCAGTCCTTTCAGCCAAATTATTAGACTTTTTTATTGGTTCCTCTAATGCTTTCATATCTATCTTTATATTAGTCATATCTTTCCTCCTTAATAAGCTATACCTATAATACTAATTTCATATAAATATTTCTACAAATCCTGACGAACGACATGATTTTTGGGATGAAATGCATTTTTTAATAAAAAAAGACTATAAAAAAGTTGATTCCCGTAATTAACAGAAATCAACTTTCTAATTCTAATAATAAGTATGTGTACTAAATTTAACGATTACAATAGATCGCCTGCGGCTTTAATTTTAACCCGATTAGTGTTCCCAGGATAATATGCCAGTGGAGTATCTTCTATCTCAATAATCTCTATGGTTTCACGTATTGCTCCTGATTCAACAGCCATCTCTACAGCATCTTTTTTTGCCTTCTTCAATGCTTCTTCTCTTAAAATTTCTTCATAATTTATAAGTTTCTCATAAGTACTACTGACTCTGGAAATTGCTGACCCGATTGCATTAGCTATACCGAAATGCTCTGGTCTTGCAACGTTATTGGTACCTTCTAATTCACTAGGTATTATAATGGATCCACCACCTACCATTACGACTTCTATATCTTTATTGGAAGTTTTCATGATATCAATATCTTCTTCTACCATAGATTTTATCTGCATCATTGCTTTCCCTGCAAAATCCTTATCAATTTTTTCTACTTTTGTTTTATCACCTATTTCAGCCATACCAAGACATACCGCAATATCAGTAGCCGTAATGACATCTCCTCCAAAAACTAACGCTTTGTTCGTTATTTCATAGCCTACGCTATCCGGACCAACTGTAACCGTTCCGTCTTCCTGTTGCCTAACAATAGAACCTCCACCTAATCCTATAGATATTACATCTGGCATTCTAAAATTAGTACGAACACCACCAATTGTTACCGCAACACTGGATTCTCTAGGAAATCCATTATGTATAACTCCTAAATCCGTGGTTGTTCCTCCCACATCGATTACGACCGCATCTTTTTGGTTACTTAAATAACTAGCTCCACGTATGGAATTTGTAGGACCACAGGCAATGGTCAATATAGGATATTTTCTTGCGTGATCTATAGTCATTAATGTTCCATCATTTTGAGATAAGTATATCTTGGCATTAGTGACTCCTTCATTGTCCAAACTACGAGCAAATCCGTCTGTAAAACGTTCTGCCACCTTAAAAAGTGATGCGTTCAAAATAGTAGCATTTTCTCTTTCAATGAGCCCCATAGAACCAATCTCACTAGAGATAGATACATGTACATCATCACCCATAACTTCTCTACAAAGCTTTGCAGCTGCTAGTTCATGTTCATTACGAACAGTAGAAAATACACAGGAAATAGCTATTGACTTTACTTTTCCCTTCATTCTTTCAAAAAAT
This sequence comes from Vallitalea sediminicola, assembly GCF_054408565.1. Lineage (NCBI taxonomy): Bacteria > Bacillati > Bacillota > Clostridia > Lachnospirales > Vallitaleaceae > Vallitalea > Vallitalea sediminicola. Next base: position 29,252 of record NZ_BTPT01000012.1, on the reverse strand, counting down.
GATCTTGCCTCATATTCATCAAATGGTGCTAATTCTTTCCCGTCGTATTCGAAACCACCTCTTACAATTATTGTATCAACGGCAATCTTTTTTATATCATTATCCCAATCTACCATAGTTGGTATACCAAGGGTTGCAGGTGCTCCGATTCTCATAAAACCAATGGGAGCTAAATTTTTACGTTCAACAATTGCATTAGTACATTGGGTTGTGCCTAACATTGCTTGATGGATGTCTTTTCTATCAACACCTGATATTTCTAACACATTTTTTAACGCACCTGAAATTCCATCGTAAATATCTTCTGTTGTAGGATGTTTTATTTCTGCAACTATATTTAAGTTTTCATCTATTAATACTGCATCTGTATTGGTTCCACCTACGTCAATACCTAATTTATACATTTATACTACATCCTTTCACCCGTTCTTCTAGAGGAATATAATCAGTATCACAGCCAAAGTAACCAGGTCCAACTAATTCTAGACCCTCTTGAGTTCTCCACATCTCAAAACACTTGAGCCCTATAACCATTACACGTTTCCCATATTTAATAGCATCTGTAGTTACGGGGATAAATGTTTCTGTATCTACTATACAGATTAAATCTGGTGTTGTAGCTAATAATTTTCCATCTACTTCAGCAGTCAAATTTTCATTTTGAAAAGTTACTGAGGCATTCTTTCCCTTATATTCTCCAATACCCTCTAAGACCACATTACCAAAATTGAAAGCACCTTTTGTTTCACGAAGCACATCTACAATTTTACCTTTGAACAACTTAAATCCTTCAGTAGATTTCAGGAAATTTTGTTCAGGCGTACCATCATTACAGTCTTTTACCTTTCTAATGGCTTCTCCGAGTTTTTGACTTCTCGTAACTATATTCTTGACAGCATATTTTTTCAATGTGGCACCATCTACACAAAAAAGTGAAACAGAAACGGAACCTCCACAACTCATTGTTACCGCTCTTGCCAGCTCTTCTGTCCATTTATTTGTAATTGTGTTAAAGATAGCACAATTTCCTTTTTCATCTGTTAATGCCATAGGTGTAGCTTTAACGCCTCCTATGGTAAAAGTAACCATCTGTAATTCTGGAAAAGCTCTTCCCATACCATCAGCATCTACCATAGGAAGTCCCAATCTAGCACAAGCTGCAATGGGAAGCATACTATTAACTCCACCAGCTTCTATTGGCATAAAAGCATATATTTCCTTACCATAAAATTTGGACACCATGTCATATAGGGTTTTATACTCATTTCCTCCAACACCTTTTTCACCAAGAATAGTTGGTGCACCCATCATAGCAATAGGAACAATAAGTGCATCATCTGGTATCTCTTCTGGATCCAACAGTGTTACTTCTCCACATTCCTTAACTGCTCCCATAGCTATCAGTTTCCCTATATAAGGGTCTCCACCTCCTCCTGCTCCTAGTAATGCGGCTCCTAGTGCGATATCTTCTATCTCTGACAATCCAATTTTTCGCATTTACATACAACTCCTTTCAACTATTAAACTCTCTCTCAAAAGTTAAAGATTACAACTGTTACATTTATAATATTTATTTTTCTGGTAATAATTTATATAGCATAATATACACAACCATTGCCACTACAATTCCGTTTAATGGTCCAATAAAAAATGGAATATGTAGAATCGGTAATGCTTTTATCAATGTTGGAAAAGCAGCAAATGTACCACCTGTCATACAGGCAATCAATGCACCTGCAACAAAAGATATCATACCTGTTGCTGAAACTCCTTCACGTATTATAAAATTCTCTTTTTTCCCTTTACCTATTATCCAATAATCAGCAATCAAAGTACCTACAAGAGCAGGGACCAAAGCGGATAATAAACTCAAAAAGGAAGTAAGTTGATTCAATACTCCGATTACAGCCAATAAAGTTCCAACTCCACCAGCAATGGCTGTTGTAATTTTGAATTTGCTCTCATTAAATCCCAACAAATTGGACAGAGACAGTCCTCCACTGTAAGCATTTGTAATATTTGTCGTCCATGTTGCCAACACCAAAGCAACCAAACCAATAGCTGGTACACCTACGGTAGTCAATACTGTACTTATATCATATTGACCAGTTACAATGCTCATTAACGCACCAATGAAAAGCATGACCAAACCTGCTGGCAGAACTCCTAGTATTGAGGATTTAATAACATCTTTTCTACTTTTTGCAAAACGACAATAATCACTGCTGATAGCTCCACCTACTGCAAAAGTTGCAACCACAAGACTGATTCCACTCATTAAAGTAATGGGCGTCACCGGTGTATAATTAGCAATTACCGTTGCACCATCAAATTGTACCATTGCAGCCCAAACGCCATAACCACATACGATTAATAACAAAGGGACTGCCACATAATTTAACCATTTCAATCCTTTAAATCCATAACAAGCGGTGATTAACATTATCGTTCCCCATAAGATTGATGATATCCATACAGGTATATCAATCCCTATCATTGAAGCTAACATTGAAGAAAATGAAGCTCCACATACAGCTGATTGAATTCCGAACCATCCGATACAAGCAATTGCCAATACACTACTAATTACATATTTAGCTCCTTTTTCACCTAAAGCTCCCGCAGCCATTACAGCTGTCGGTAAACCAGTATCACATCCTTGCATACCCATGAAACTCATGTAAAAACAGATAATACCATAGCCAATTAATATAGCTAGGACAATACCACCCAATGATAAACCGTTACCTAGAAGACCTCCAACCATTAAGCATGGTACACATATCATTGATCCAATCCATACTATGGCAATAGACTTCCAACTTTGACGATGTTCCTGTTTCACTTCAAATCCAGTACTCTTTTCGTTCATATTAAAACTCCTTTCATATAATCCATAATTTTCATGTGGCCCTATACGATTAAATTTATAATAACCAACGAAAAAACTGTTGATTTTTCAAAACCTATTAATTAATTATATAGACTTCATAAGAATCTGTAATTATCTGAAAGGCAAAAAAAAATAGCTGATTATTGTCCGATTGTACAATAACCAACTATAAGGATTCTCTTTTCTCAATTCCATTGCTAAGAAAGTTTTGATTTGTTTTTCAATAGCCTTCTAAGAGCAATTGCTTTATATAAGCCGTAAGACTCTGGCATTTTATCTATGTTAAAATTAAACTTTTCATTTAATTTTTTTATCCTATATTTTATAGTATTTTTATGCAAAAATAATTTTTCCGCCGTTTTGGATACATTTAATCCAGAATCCAACATAAAAATTTCCAACGTAGTATATAATTCCTTCTTTTGTTCTTTCCCACTTTTTTCAATAGGCGACAACAAATGCAAGGTATCTTTTATACTATCTTCTCCCTTTGTTATTATATCCTGACATTTTTTTGCAAATCGTAATTCTTGTAGAGTAATTGAGCACTTATTGGGATATATACATCTTGCCTGTTGCAAATAATTGCTGCACATTATGTAAGCACTTCGTACTTCCCTAGTATTTTCTAGTGCAAAATTACTTACTAGAATGATTCTCTCTTCAAAATCTTCTAATTCGTATAAAAGACATTCTGTTATCATTTCACATGAATTCTTAACCTTTTCTTTGCCCAAAAATATAACGAAACAGTCATCATAATTACCAACCAAACTCACATGAAAGAATTTTTCAATTACTGTCTTTGTCTTTTCCTTGAGATGTTGATTTATCTTCTTAATGTGACCACTATCAGCTATTAACTTATCCTGTTTAACTATAAGAAGATGCTGTATGGCTCTAACATCAATATTAAATATTTCAGCAAGTCTTCTCATTTTCATAGGTTCATCATTCAAAATAGCCCTTATCAATTCTTCTGTTCCAATATTTCCATGTCCCTGACTCCATATATTAATAAACAGCTGAACAACTTCAGCAGCTTGCCTACATATTTCCTCTGATAATTTACCATCTTCTTTTACGATGATTAAGTATAAGCATGATGTTTTTTCGCTTTTTATACTATGACTACAGATACAGATATCACGATTAATAAATACAGAAACAGGCTCTTTAGGTATCCTAGTATAATCATTACCATAATATTCTCCTATATCAGTGAGCTTTACATTACTGATGCTAGGCCAATTTGCCATGTTCATGCTGACAAAATCAAAATCCGTCAAATAAAGGGAACAAGTCATTCTGTCACTTAGCATCCTAAGGACCGTATCCATACTGCGTTGATGAACTGGCAATAGAGAAATTCGCTCTAGCATTTCACTGACTAGATGGATATCTACTGTTTTTTCTTTTAATATGGCTTCTACCACTTCATATATAACTTCACTATACCTTAGGTCCATCCTATTTTTCGGCATACAAATTATTGAAAATTCTAGTTCATCAGCAAGGTCTATTACTTTTTGGTCAATGCGTGGAAGAAAAATTCCTACATAAAAAAGTATTAAACCTACTTCGCCCATTTCGTGAAGACGTCTTATAACTTTACACTGTGCCTCAACATCATCTTTAATATAAACAAAACCTGTAATGACTATTTCACTTCCATAGAATTCATTATTTCCAAACAATTCATCCTGCAGAGCTATTGGATCAGGATATTCTAAAACAGAAATGGAATCTACATTTTTATATAACCCTACCTTACCAGCAACAACTTCGGCATTACTTAGTGAAGGTAATTTTAATAAATTCGCTATGGTTAAACTCATTTTTATTTCTCCTTAATATAATATCAACATAAATATTTTTATCCAATTAGCACAAGTTCATTTTTAACGTTTCCCAGTTTATTTTCATCATATAAAAATAATACCTACTTTAATATTTTATTATATATTAATAACCCTAAAATAACAAATTAGCTTACAAATTTTCGTAACTTTGGTTTATAAAAAGTTGATTCCTGCAATTTACAGAAATCAACTTTCTAATTTAAAATAATATATCTACTTATAATAACGGGCTATCATTTTTAGCCTTCAACCTATCCCATCTTCTATCAACTTCCTGCTGAATATCACCAAGCAATCCTTCATACTTAGGTTTTAGTAGGTGTTTCGTTCTTCCCATCATCTTGAAGAAATCTGCCATTGGAATCTTTTTATTCTTAGTCTCTGGATTATAAGTTATTGTTGTAATACCATTTTCAATTTCATAAAGAGGATGATAGCAACTATTAACTCCTGCTTCAATTACACTTCTCTCATATCTTGGTTCATCCCCCCAATTAAGAGGACATGCAGATAATGTTTTTATAAAAGCTAATCCATATTCTGAAGCATATTTTTGTGCCTTAGCTGCTTTCCTGATAAAATCTGTTGGCATGAATTCAGCAACTGTTGCAACATAAGGAATGTTAGTAGCTGCAAATATCATAGGAGTGTCTTTATTATAGTTAGCTTTTCCTGCTTGAGCTGGACCAACATGAGAAGTTGAAGTCTTAGCCCCTCTTGGAGAAGAGTATGACAATTGATATCCTGTATTCATATATCCACCATTATCATATTCCATTATTATCATTTTATGATTTCTAAGGGCTGCCCCTAGAGCTGCTCCCATACCTATATCAAGACCACCGTCTCCACTAATCATAATAAATGTAAAATCTTCATCTGCAGGTATTTCTCCTCTTTTTTGTTTCTCATGGAACATCTCAACAACACCTGATAAAGTAGCCCCACCATTTTGGAATAGATTATGGATATAGCTTACTTTGAACGCTGTTTGAGGATAAGGAGTTGTTACAACCATACCACATCCTGTTTGAAACAATAACACTACATTTCCTTCAATACCTTTTAATAATAGATTGACATTAACTGGAATACCACAGCCTGGACAGGCTCCTGAACCTGGTCCCCATCTCTTAGGCATCTTAGTAGCGTTTTTAGGAATACCACCTTTTGCAATGAATCTACCTGTTTCTTCATCTTTAGTTACAGTAACTACGCCAGGAGAAGCTTCTTCTTTAGTTATAGGTTTAAATAACTGTTTGGGTTTATAACTTTCATCACCTTTATAGTTACCATAATAATCAAATCTTTTTTCTACTTTTTGACTTTTTGCTATGTCAAGTGCTCTGTTTAGCATTTCTATGGCATCTTCTATATAGAAGTCTTTTCCACTAAGTCCATAAACAAGAGTTGCTACTTCAATATTTGATTTATGATCTTGTAAAGTAGCTTTTAATTCAATAGAAAGATTACCACCATTGGCACCATAACTATCTTGCCTATCAGCAACAATTATAGCTTTTGTGTCCTTAACCATTTCATATATTTCATCTCTATACCAAGGTCTAAGAGCATTAACTGCAAATACACCAACTTTTTTACCTTCTTTTCTTAACTCATCAACTGCTAGAATGGCTGTATCATAACTTGAACCTATTATGAATAGAGCAGCATCTGCATCTTCCATTTTATAACCTTCAACTACATTATAAGTTCTACCTGATAACTCACCATACTCTTTTAGAACATCCTTGACTGCTCCTCTTGCTTCATTCATAGCTTCGTGTAATTGAAATTTATTATTTATAAGGTCAGGTTCATTCATATAAGATCCCATAGTAACAGGTTTATCGGGGTCTAATAGATGATACTCAGGCTCATATTTTCCTATAAAATTTTGTACATCTTGGTCACTCGCAAAAACTTTAGCTCTTCTCTTTTGATGACTAGTAAAAAATCCATCAAATGCAACTATTACAGGTAATTTAACTTTTTCGGCAATTTTAAGGGCACATATATTCATATCATAAACTCTCTGAGGATCTTTTGCAAAGAGAATGACCCAACCTGCATTTAGAGTATACATAATATCACTATGATCGCCTTTTATAGATAAAGGACCAGACACTGTACGACATACTACATTAAGTACCATTGGCAATCTTGTACCCGACTGTACAGGCAATTGCTCTAAAGCATATAGTAAACCATTAGCTGATGTAGCATTAAAAACACGTCCGCCACCGGCTGCAGCTCCATAACAAATACCAGCTGCTCCGTGCTCTCCATCACCTGGTATCATCATTACATCGTGCTCACCTTCAGCTTTTAATAAGTCAAGATGTTCTGCTATCTTAGTTGATGGAGTAATTGGATAATAACCCATTACATGATAATTTATCTGTTTAGCAGCATAAGCCGCCAGCTCATTCCCACTATCAAAAACAATCTTTTGTTCTACCATTTTTAATCCTCCTCTACTTTCTAATTTCCGCTTTCAGTATTAACAATAGAATTAGCACCAGTATGTTCAAATTCCAAAGAATCCACAATTAGACTTTTATTTCTTACATGCAATTTACGTATATCTACATCTCTTTCTAACTCGGCTGTTAATGCTGCTGTTGGACATATTTCTACACATCTAAGGCATCCTTTACAATGATGATAATCTAATCCTTTATTAACCATGGCTGGTTTACCTTTGTATTCACCTTGAACAAATTGGAATACCATGTCTGGACATGTAGTATCACACAGACCACAATGTATACATTTCTCTTCATGAAAAATAGGCACATAACCTTGTCTACTTGCAGATACATCATTAGTTACTGTACTTCCAGGTATAGTATTAACACCACCTATAGGTGCATTAGCGTATCCCCAATCTCTTTTGACTTCCTCATATTCCTTATATGGATATTTCCCGTCATCATCATATTTGTTGACTGTATCTACTTCATAACCTCTTCTAACTCCGGCAAGATTACCTTCTAATGCCGCTGGATACTTCTTACCTATGGTTTCCCTTACCACTTGTTCCAAAGAATCCAATGATATGAAACCTGTTGCTTTAGCTATTACGCCTAACATAACCATATTGATTCTTGTATGTTCTTCCAACGCTATTTTAAGAGCATCTACACATATTAGAGTTCCTGCATGCATTTTAAGAATATCTCTTACAACATTAGGATCATCATTAGTATTAATGACAACCATAGTATTCTCATCAACACCTGCCATTACCGGGATTTTTCCTGCTAATTTATCATGGAATATTCCTAATACATGAGGCTTCTCGATTGGACTATTAATTCTTATTTCTCTATTAGGATCACAATATCTTATAAATGATTTAACTGGTGTTCCTTTTTTTTCAGAACCATAACTTGCGAAATTAGAACTATTAAGATCAAGATACAAAGCCCCTAATTCACCTAGAATTTTACCGATAAGGTTAGCTCCCAGTCCTCCAATACTTTCAAGTCTAATCTCATAAAAACCATGTTCATTTGTAACAGGTAGATTTACACTCATCTTCTTTCCTCCTTTTTATGTGTTAGTAATTAAAATTACTAAATATATCCTTTGACAATCATTATAACATAATAATTATTATTATCAAGTACTTATTATTCAAAATTATGTTTTATCTACTTATACATACCACTTTCAGTATAAGTAAAAATATAGCGGAATATACCATTTATAAAATAAAAAAAATCATCCTATCACTTACTGATCAAACCTAATCAGTGTAAGTGATATAATGATTTTTATTATTCCTAAGACATTATTTCTTTAATGACATCCTCCAAAACATTTTCATCTAATAAAGAACTTTTTCTTTTTGGTTTGGTTCCTTTTGGTATTTCTGTACTGTTTGATAAATCTTCATCCCTGTTCCTACTAACCCTAGGATAGTTTGAGATATCGTATATACCTTTTTTGCCCTTCTTATAAATATTTTTATTTTCTTTACTTTCACCATAACCTTCATTAGCAATCTTAACCCCATTCATAACGATTTCCAACTCATTATCCAGATGGTTACACAGATAAATTGCAGCAATTTCTTTTTTATCTTCCAATCTACATATCATTCTAACTCCAAGTAATACCAATCCAAGTACTAATCCTACTATACCACATATCAAAACATTTGGTAAATTATCTATATTAATTTTATTTAGCAATGCGATTTCAAGAAAAGTAAATGTAAGACCTATGAGTATTGTAAAATAAAGTGTATTGATTGCAAGATCTTCTAATATACATATTGGTATCTTATTTATTTTAATCTCGTATAGATTCTTTTCAATAAAGATTTTTGTGTTCAATGGCTTAGATTCCGAAACAACCCTATGTCTATATTTATGTTCAATGGACATGACATCCTTGTCCATAAACTTTCCGTCAATAGTTTTTAGAATTCCATTATATTTATTATTAGCTGATAAACAGCTAAATACACCTATAATAAAAATAAAAAATAATATTGAGCATACTATTAAATTAATTGTATCAAACATAACAAACTCCCCTTCCAATTATTTACAATTAATTATACATCAATAATTAAATTATTGGAAGGGTTATTTGGAAATTATTTACAATTTATAATATTTCAATCATTCCTTCAATTATTTTAGTAGAATTATCAGCAGCAATTTTAGTGAATTCTGCAAAATTAGTTTCAGCTGAATTATCTGCTTTGTCTGAAATAGATCTTATAACAACAAAAGGTATTTTATTAAGATGGCAAACATGTGCTATGGATGCCCCTTCCATCTCCGTACAAAATCCCTGAAAATCCTCTAATAATCTTTCTTTCACTTTCATATCCGAAACAAATTGATCTCCACTAACAATTCTTTGAACAAAAACATTATGGTCAGTAATTTTATTCTTACTTGCTAGAGTTGCCAGTTCAATCAACTTTTCATCCGCTTTAAAACAACTTACATCCATTCTTGGTATTTCACCAAGCTTATAACCAAATCCAGTTGCATCCATATCATGTTGAAGCGCATCACTTGAAATAACAATATCTGCTATATTCAATTCATTACTAACAGCACCAGCTACACCTGTATTGATAATCATATCTACATTAAATTTATCAATAATTATCTGAGTACATACCGCCGCATTCACTTTTCCAATTCCACATCTGACTACAACTATTTCTTTGTCATACATCTTACCTATGTAAAATTCCAAACTTGCACACTGCTTAACATCATTGATTATCATTTTTTCTTTTAAGGCTGCTACCTCTTCTTCCATAGCACCTATAATTCCTACTACGCTCATAATCTTCCTCCTACTAATAAAATTATTTATATTTCTAAACCCTTTATTTATTCTTCTAGTAATTTATAATAAAACAATATATATAAGTTGAATTAAATAATTGCTATAGAGCCAGCAATTATTTAGATCTATCCAACTTATAAAATCAAGGAAAATATATTGAACTTATTGAAATGAGTGTAAAGATGTTTAAGTTCAATATATCCAATAAAAGATTTAAAGAAAAAAGTGTTCACACTTATAATTATCTCATAGTACAAATAATTTGTGAACACTAATTTTTCAAATAGTACTTTATTAAATTTGGGTTTACTTCTATATAATTAAGAGATCATCTATACAATACTCTACATTACAATAAATTTCTTATCCAACTTTCTATGAACAATAATTCCTTGGTGATTCACATCAAGTAAGTACGCTTCTTGTAAATATTTTAATCCACTACTGATTTTACCTATTCCTAATTCTCCAAGTCCCATTAGATACAGACAATGAATCCTGTTCTTAAGATTCAAGTCATCTTCAAATACTAGAAAATCTGGTAAAGAAACAGCAAAATAGTCAATCTTTTTATTATTATAGATATGGTTTTCTCCATAATCGAATAACTTATTAAACATACCTTTAGCTTCACTAATTCTATTTAACTTAGCTAGAGCTAACCCTTGATAGAACATCATATCAGCAGGCTGGTCATTATAATACATAGCATCAGTAGGTTCATCTATTCCATAAGAAGCTTTATCATAACAATCTTTAGCTTTGCTCTCTTCTCCTATTTGTTCATAAGCTAGACCCATAAAATAGTATATATCATTTTCTGCTGCCGCTGGGAGTTTTCCTTCACCAAGATTATGAGGATAAACTGTACACTCTTGTAATAATTTGATAGCTGGTTCTGCCTTAGCATCAAGTATAGCTTCCTTAGCCAATTCAATACGACAACGTTTATATTGTGTAGTTACTTTTCCTTCTCCACCTTCCCAAGGATGGAACTTTCTATCAGCTATAAGTTTCAATGCCTTATTATAATCACCTATATTATTATATAAGGTAACATATTCAATAAATAGATCATCTCTCGTTTCAACAATTTCTCTATGCTTTTCAAGGAATGATAATCTCTCTTTATAAGGTTTTTGCAACTTTTTATACAATTGGTCAAGCTCAAAAAGTACTCTAGCATCAGTTTGATCTAAGTCAAAAGCTTTTTCTAGATAAAAAACACCTTTATCCATATCATTATTTTTATTCACATAAGCTAATGCCAAGTTCCTGCTAGCTATGGCAAAGGAGCTATCTTTTTCAAAACTTTCTTTCCATAGCTTAATTGCCTTTTCATACTGTTTCTTATCATATAATAGGTTAGCTAAATAATAAGGTGCTTTAGCATCTTTATCATTAATTCTCATGGCTTCCTCTAACACTAGAATAGAATCCAACCTGTTAGGAAAACAATAATCCGGTTTAATATTTGCAGCTTTTTTATAAGCTTCTACAGCTTTATCCATATTATCAAGTCTCATATAATAATATCCCATATAATAATCTATCAATGGATAACTATCTTCCTTTTCATTATATAAGGATAATATATCTATGGCATCCTCATACAATCCTCCAATACCATAATCAATAGCAAGTTCTAGATAATTATGATAATAACCTCTTAATAATTTAACGATTTTTTTATAATATTCATCTCTAAGTTCTTTTTCATCAAGTATGGCATAATTCTTATATAATTCATAAACTGCTCCAAAATCTATAGGATCAATATCTATAGTCTCTAATGCCAGTTTTATGCTAGATTCATTACGTCCCATAATTCTTAGGATAGAAGATTTTAGATTACATGCTTTAGTATTATGATAATTTCTTACAATAGATTTATCTATATGCTCTAGTCCTAACTCCCATTCTTGATTAATGCAATTTATACAAGCAATTTCATAGTAACCGCAGTCTTGCCAAGCACTATTCCATACACTTTTATAGAATGCATCATAAGCTTCACTATATCTGCCTTGTTTTTTTAATGTTAATCCTAGATTATAATATGGTTCACTATCATATGGGTTTGGATTCTTGGCGGTTACACTTTTTATAGCTCTCCTAAAATATTTCTCACTGTCAGTAAAATTTCCTCTCCTGTACATAAGCAGACCATATGCATTATTATTCCTGATATCTCCTTCATCTCTCTTAAGAGCCTCAATATAATAATCCTCTGGTTGATATGTAGCGTGGCGATACTGCTCTATATGGAGACCTGTTAAAAAAAGTTCCTCACAAGTCTTGATATCTTTTGGTTCCAATGCAGGTTTTGCAGGGTCTGGAGTCTGAAGTATTTCAGGTTTAGCTGGTCTATAACTAATTAACTCCTGTCCGTTTTTCCTACTTACGACCACTGTTAATCTGTGTTCTTCAACTTCATCCTGCAATTCAATATTTTTCTCTATGGCAGCAACAGGAGATATCTCTTCTATTAGTTGCTGATATATTAATCCATCATCAAGATATAAGCTCATAGTCAACTCTTCAAAAGCACTTGTTGTATATAAAATAACTTTTGCTATATTATTTTCTACCTCTAGGTTCAAAACAGCATCAGTGGTAGCATTCTTCACTTCCCCAACTTTTTTGTAAGGCATAAAATACTGTTTGAAAGTTTTCTCTTCTTTTGGTGCTAACCATGTAAAATCTGGTTGATTATCAGTATAGATACCAGTCATCAATTCAATATATGGTCCATCTTCATCTGTCAGATTTCTGTCCCATGCCTGACCGAAGTCTCCATTACCCCAAGTCCATTGTTTTTTACCTGGTGAGATATGATGGTCAGCTATATGAAGTATTCCTGCTTCAACTGAAAAATCATAGCCCCCTACAAAATTATAATCAGAATGATAAGCCATATAGGAAGTAGGAACTTGAAGATTCTTATACCTGGAAATATCTACTCCTTCTGAATAATCCATCTTATAATAGATTCCTGTTGCTATTGGAAATCTAGAAACATCTCTTTTACCATGATCAAAAACAGCATGAACGTCTGGAGGAAATATTGATTTTGTATAATCATTGACTTCTACCGCTGGATTAGCCCACCATAAAAAAGTCTGAGGCACTTCTGTTCTATTATATAATTGTCCTCTAACTTCAATGAAAGCTTTGTCTTTATATACTGTAAAACCAGCCATCCCTTTAGTTCCATACATACGGTCTATCTCACTAACCCAACATGTTTTACTACCATCTTCGTTTTCTTCTATCGTATACTCTATTGGAGAAAAAGTACTAGGTCTGTGATGTTGGGGCCAGTTGAATTCAATACCACCCGAGACCCAAGGTCCAGCTAATCCTACCAAAGCAGGCTTAACCACATGATTATAATAGACGAAATCATAATTATTAGTCTTATCATATGCCCTGTATATCTTCCCACCCATCTCAGGCATGATCATAACTTTTATATACTCATTCTCTAAGTATACCACCTCATAAGTTTTCATGACCTTCTCATCAATTAGCTCATCAGTAAAAGCCAAAGGATATATTTTACCTGAACTACCTTGATAAACTCTTTTTTCTAAAAACAGTGGGTTTTTATTGGGTTTACCTACTGGATATGTAGGTAATTCAATACTATCTACCCAAATCTTAGCATCCATTATATTTTTCATAAAAAACACCTTCCTTATATAGTAATTTATTTTTATAATAATTAAGTTTCAATGTTACTAATTATGAATCAACTTTCAAACTGAGCTCTATACGAAAATCAAAACTAGTATTTGGTTCTAATTTCAAGAATTTATTTTTCTCATATACATTTTTCATACTGTCATAAAAACCATTAGAAGGTTCTAATGCACAGTTATAATCACCTCTGTAGCCACCTTCTGTAACCCAAAATCCTAGATAAGGTAGTTTCGCTACATCATACTTCGTGATAAATTCAATACCTTTGCTGGGATAATATGCACCGCAAATACCATCTTTTATCTTATCTACAACATAATACTTTTCATATCTATTACTATCAGGCGATTTAACATGATCCAGTGAATAACTCTCACCTGTATCCCTTTTTGTCACAGGAAATGTATGTATCTCACCTTTTTTCCCTAAGTAATTGCTATCTATTACATTTATAACTTTTCTTGTATCTACAGGGAATTTTAATATCATATCTTCTTCACAATGTATCAAGCAATGCATTGTATAAAAACAATCAATCACTTTTGAACCAATATTTTTGATACTGTAATCAATCAATATGGAGTTTTTATCAATTCTAATAGATTTTTCATAAGTATATGGCAAAAGCTGGCTGACATAATTCAGCTTAATCTCATTACCACTTATCTTATAGTCCATGTTACTGCTCCATATTTCCCCATGGTCAGGATACTTTATTTTTTCTGAACCAAAATCTCCAAAGCCTTCTTCCACACTGGGAAAACAATCATCAAAGCCTGAGGCATCATATAATGAAAAATCATCATACATATCAGGATTCAAATATTTATCGCTCTTATTCTGAAATAACAATTCAAATTTTTTATCCTTATGATAAAAAGAGGCTATCTTCCCTCCTAATTCGGGTAATATAGTACAGCTTATAAATCTGTTACTAATATGAACACTCTTTTGATTTTTGTAAATGCTCTCATATATCTCTATCTCATCTTTCAACCAATCACCTGCCCTTACACTCTATACTAGTATTGTAATAAGAATCCATCATATTAGAAATATCATATATCAATCTAAAGATGGATTATATTACTTTTTTATTGCGAAATTAATTTTATTAATGTATACTATCTACATGAATAGAATCAAGATAGAACAAGGATTCAAGAGTGAAAAGCTCATTGTGATTCCTAAGCCAATTCTGGAAAAAGTTACTATTCACCCATTAATAAGACCTTTATATATAACAGATATTGGCTATTTTCCAGAAGCTAGACATCATTATAGAGAAAGAAAGGAAGGTTCTAATCAATATATCTTACTTTTTTGTGTTTATGGAAAGGGAAAAATATTATTTGATACAATGGACTTTACTCTAGAAAAAAATCAGCTTACTATAATAGAAGCTAATAGAAGCCATATATATTATGCTGATGAATGTGACCCATGGAGTATATATTGGATACATTTTAATGGTGATTTGAGCAATGAATATTATAACTATATCATGAAAGAAAATGAACCCCTGATTTCTTTATCTCCATTAAAACACAGTAACCTGATAAAACAGTTTGAACAGATATATTATCTTCATGAAAAAGGATATTCAATTAATAACATGATTCATATAAATAAACTGCTTGGTGTATTTCTCACAAGTATTATTCATGATGGAAAGAATAATTATGGAAATAACTGTGGGGATAGTGGTTTCATCAATCAATGTATTGAGTATATGAATGAAAATATTGATAAAAAGATAACCCTGGATGATCTTAGTAACCATCTATTTCTTAGTAAAAACTATCTAATACATGTTTTCAAAGAAAGTACCGGTTATTCTCCTATTGATTATTTCATTCACCTGAAAATGCAGAAAGCCTGCCAACTATTGGATACAACCAATAAAAGTATAAAGGAAATATCTAAAATATTAGGATACAAAGATCCATATTATTTTTCTAGAGTTTTCAAGAATACTATTTCTCTATCTCCTAATAACTATCGTAACATTAAAAAAGGTTAACTTATTACTAACAACTTAGAAAGGATAGATACATATGTACGAATATTTCACATCAGGAACATGCTCTACAAAAATAACATTTGATATTAAAGAAAATAAAGTAAGAAATGTAAAATTCACTCGAGGCTGTGCTGGTAACACATTAGGTATTAGTACTTTAATTGAAGGAATGGAAGTTGAAGAAGTTATAGAGCGTTTGGAAGGACTTCCTTGTGGTTCCAAATCCACATCATGTCCAGACCAGTTAGCACAAGCATTAAAAGAGTACAAACAAAATAACGCTTAATCAACATAATATTAGAAGCTATCCATAACTTTTGGATAGCTTTTCATTTTGAGCCCTTCATATTTCACATGTTTTCCACATCAAAAACAAAAAAATTATACTTTATGCACAAAACGCCTTGAATTATGCAAAAAAATATGTTACACTCTTTTTAACTGGTAGTGACGAGATGACATCACGTTAACACCACCTAAGGAGGAATAATATGAATAGTATCGATACGCCAATACCTCTGTATTATAAATTAAAACAAGAAATAGTACAGATGATTGAAGACGAAGAAGTAACCGCAGATGAACTAATACCTTCAGAACGTGACATGATGGAAAAATATGATATCAGTCGCACTACAGTTAGAAAAGCAATAGACGTATTAGTTAACGAAGGTTACTTGTACAAGATTCATGGTAAAGGCACATATGTAAAAGGTAAAAAATTCTCACAAGGATTATTAAAATTAACTAGCTGTACTGAAATGTTAAGAAGCAAAGGCTTCGACCCTGTATCCAAGGTTATAAAATATGATGTATATACTCCAAGCAAAAGAATAATTCATCATATGAATCTAGATAATAAGGATAAAGTATTCTATACAGAAAGAGTTAATTTAATTGAAGGTACTCCTATCAATTACACAAAATCATATATACCCTACAAATATGTACCCTCAATCGAAAACTTTAATTTTAATAATAACTCAATTTATAAAACTCTTTCAAAGGTTTATAAAATAGACATAATCGGAACTAATCGAACAATAGAAGCTGTATTACCTTCTGAAGAAATTGCAAAAGCATTAGATATAAGTCTTAACCTGCCTTTATTAAAATTTAACGGTTGGGTATATGGAAAGCATAATAGTGGCAAAATATTAGTAGAATATTTTAAAACTTATTACCGCTCAGATAGATCAAAGTTCTATATGGATTTTGTTGAATAAGTGGATACTTTCCAATTTTACTAATAACTTTCGTACCAAAATTCAATAATTGTTTTGCCCATCCCTTTGGTACGAAAGATTTTTTCAAAAAGTAGAATGGAAGTTATCATATATGTCAAAACTAATTAAAACTTATTTTAATTACTAAAAGGAGGAAGAAAATGAACTTAAAAAAGGTATTTGCAATTATGTTATGTTTAACTCTATTATTAGTGGGATGTACAAAAACTGGTGACGACAACAACAATAATAATACCGACACTGATAATAAAGATACATCAAAAGACAAAACTTTTAAAGTTGCTATGGTAACAAGTGCTGGTGGACTAGGAGATCGTTCTTATAATGACTCTGCATATGAAGGACTTAAAAAGATTGAAAAAGACTTAGAAATGGAAATTAAAGTTGTTGAACCAGCTGATGTTTCAGAAGGTGAAAAATACTTAACTGAACTTGCAAAAGCAGGTTACGATCTAGTTTGTACACTTGAATATGGACATGCTGATATTCTTAACACCGTAGCTCCTCAATTTCCAGATACAAGATTCGCAATATTCAATATAGTAGTAGACCAACCTAATGTTACTTCTGTAATTTTCAAAGAACATGAAGGCTCTTTCTTAGCTGGTGCTCTAGCCGCTATGGTTACAACTGATGAATCCATTGACAAAACAAACGATCAAAAAGTTATTAGTGCTATAGGTGGTGTGCAATCTCCTGGTATTGATAAATTTATTGTAGGATATGAGGAAGGTGCCAAATATATCGACCCGGATATCCAAGTATTAAAAGGTTATTCTAACTCATTTGGTGATCCAGCAAAAGGAAAAGAACTTGCATTAGTACAGATAGACCAAGGTTCAGATGTAGTATATCAAATAGCTGGTGGAACTGGCGAAGGTGTATTTGAAGCAGTAAAAGAAAAAAATGTTTATGCTGTAGGTGTTGACTCGGATCAAGATTATATTGTTCCTGGTAACATTCTTACAAGTATGATGAAAAGACTAGATATGGCAATGGTAATGCTTGCTGAGAAATTACAAGATGGTACTATTGGTAATGAAAATCTTTTAGAACTTGGATTAAAAGAAGGAACAGAACTAAGTCCAATGGAACATACAAAAGATATGCTGAAACCAGAATATCTTGATCAACTTGAAGAGATAAGAGAAAAAATTGCAAGTGGAGAAATCAAAGTTACTGATGTAACAAAAGAATAAAAAAAGATATCAACTAATCCTTGCCGCAATACATTTCGAGGTCTTTTATAAGGGAAAACTCCTTGAAATGTATTGTAGATTAGTTAATACCTATATAAACAAATTAAAATCATCCAAGTTTACATCATAAATAAACGAACTCGTTATGTAAAGGAGTGAATTTCCTTGTATATCATAGAAACTAAAAATCTCACAAAAAAATTTGGAGATTTTACAGCTAATAATAATATTAACCTACAAGTTAAAAAGGGTGAAATCCATGCAATTGTTGGTGAAAACGGTGCTGGAAAATCAACTCTTATGAATATGTTATATGGTTTATTACAACCCACTGAGGGTGAAATCTATATCAAAGGAAAACACGTATCAATAAATAATCCTCGTGATGCAATTAATCTTGGAATAGGTATGGTTCACCAACATTTCAAATTAGTACCTACATTTACAATCTTTGAAAATATTCTATTAGGCGATGAACTTACAAAAGGCATACGCATCAATAAGAAAAAAGAAATCAAAGTGGTAAAAGAACTAATTGATAAATATGGTTTCAATATTAATCCAAAAGATAAAATTCAGAACGTACCCATTGGAACTGAACAAAGGGTCGAAATATTAAAAATGCTTTATCGTAACGTGGATATTTTAATACTTGATGAACCAACTGCTGTACTTACTCCTCAAGAAGTTGATGAACTACTTATCAGCCTAAATGAACTCCGTGAAGCGGGCAAGACAATCATCATTATTACACATAAGCTAGGAGAAGTCAAGAGATGCTCAGACAGTGTAACAGTCATAAGAAAAGGCGGAATTATTGACAGAGTCGAAACAAAAGATGTAACAGAAAAAGACTTAGCAAAACTAATGGTTGGTAGGGATGTTCTACTACAAGTAGAAAAACCAGAAGCGGAAATTGGTGATGAACTTTTTACTGTCAATAACCTGAGCGTTACTAATAAACAGAAGGTGAAATTACTAGATAATGTAAGCTTCACTGTCAAAAGAGGAGAGATTCTTGGAGTTGCAGGAGTTGAAGGCAATGGACAATCCCAATTAATCAAAGTACTTACAGGTCTTATGAAATGCACTAATGGAAAAACAACATATAAAGATAAAGATATAACTAATTATCCATCTGAAAAAATTAGAAAATTAGGAATTGGTATTATTCCAGAAGATAGATATAAACATGGTCTATGTAGAAATATGAAAATATCAGAAAACCTTATGGCTGGTTATCATGATACTAATAAATTCGGTTCTACTTATCATTATAACTATAAGAAAATAAGGAATAATCGTGACGAATTGATAAATGATTTTGATATACGTGTGGGTTCAAAAGATGGTAATGTTGGTCAACTATCTGGCGGAAATGCACAAAAAGTAATAATTGCAAGAGAATTATCTATGAATCCTGATCTAGTTATTGCCAGTCAGCCTACTCGTGGAGTTGATATAGGTTCCATCGAGTTTATTCATAAACAACTCATCAATATCCGAAATGATAATAAAGCTGTACTAGTTGTATCATCCGAATTATCAGAGGTCATGAGTCTTAGTGATAGAATAATCGTTATGTACAAAGGCAGTATTATAGGAGAAGTCAATGCTAAAGAGACAACAAAAGAAGAACTAGGATACCTTATGGCCGGAATAACAGATAGAAAAGAGGTAGAGAATAATGGCTAAAATTAATTACAGACAAATTTCAAAGAAAGTTTTTTATCTAGTCTTACCTGTTATTTTTGCCTTTTTAGTAGGAGCTATTTTAATCGTTGTTTCTGGACACAATCCAATAGAAGCTTATGGCGCTATGTTTAGAGGTGCTTTAGTTGGTAAAAGCGCTCTTTACAATACCCTATTCAGTTCTACTCCTATTATTGTAACAGGTCTTGCTATAGCGGTTGCTTTCAAAGCGAATCTATTCAATATGGGTGTTGAAGGTCAAATGTATCTAGGAGCATTTGCCGCTGCTTATGTAGGCTTCACATTGAAAGGACTACCACCTGTACTTCATGTCCTTTTATGTATACTTGCCGCAATTGTAGTTGGTGGACTCTTTGCTCTTATCCCTGGAGTATTAAAAGGCAGATTCAACGTAAATGAAATGGTTGTTACTATCATGTTGAACTATGTAGCAATATTGTTGACTGATTATTTAACCAACTTCGTATTCTATTCTGGAGAAGGTTATGCCGCTACATACCCTATAGAACAAAGTGCTTATCTTCCCCGTTTTATGAAAACATCTCAATTAAACTGGGCATTCATCATTGCTCTTATCATGGTATGTATAGTCTATTATATATTCAAATATACAAAACTCGGTTTTGAAATAAAAGCTATCGGTCACAATGTAAGTTTTTCTGAAGCTACTGGTATGAATACTAGGAATAAAGCAATCATCATCATGGTAGTTAGTGGAATGCTTGCAGGTATTGCTGGTGCTGGGGAAGTTCTAGGTGTTCATCATAGATTCATAGCTGGATTCTCACCTGGGTATGGATGGGACGGTATGACCATCGCACTACTTGGTAAAAATAATCCAATTGGTATATTAATAGCCGCACTATTTTTTGGAATACTAAAGAATGGCGGAAGTACTATGGAACTAATGGTTGGTGTACCAAGATCACTTATCAGTATAATTCAAGGTTTAATTATATTCTTCCTAGCTGTAGATTATTTAAATACAGAATTCAGTTTCATGTCAAGGCTCAAGCTTATGTTTAGAAGGAAAGTGAGGGGTTAGTATGTTAGAAGCTATATTACACACATCATTAAGAATGGCAACACCTATAGTGTTAGCTGCACTTGGAGGACTATTTACACATAAAGCTAATGTTCTTAATATTGCATTAGAAGGCATGATGCTTATTGGCGCTTTTGCCGGCGTACTAGCCAGCTTTGCTACTGGAAATATCTTTATTGCTATAATTGCAGCCATATTCGCTTCCATGTTGTTTGCATTACTCTTCAATGTATTTGGTATTACTTTGAAAGGTAACTTCATAATTACAGGTCTTGCAGTTAATATTTTTGCAGCCGGCTTAACATCCTTTATCTTACAAGTTGCTTTTGGTAGAAGAGGTGTTTTCTCTGACCCCAAAATAGTAGGTACAACTCCTGTTCATATTGATTTTTTGGACAAAATACCTTTTATCGGACCTATTATCAATGACCATTCACCTATGGTTTATGCAAGTATACTTATTGCGGTAGGTGTATATTTTGTACTCAATCATACAAAATATGGAATCTATGTCAGAGCTGTTGGCGAAAATGAAGAAGCTGCCAAAGCCATTGGAATTAAAGTTAATCGTATTAAGTACTCTACTGTTTATATAAGTGCAGCCCTCTGTGCATTAGCTGGTGTTAATCTATCCCTTGGAAATCTTACCATGTTTGTGGAGAATATGACTAATGGACGTGGATTCATAGCACTTGCAGCTATATTCTGTGGAAGAGGTACCACTCTTGGTACTTATGTATTTAGTTTCTTATTTGGTTTTGCCGATTCAATTCAACTTAGATTACAGAATCTAAATATTCCAGGAACTTTCGTACAGATGATACCTTTTATATTTATTGTAGTTGTATTATCAATAGTTGGTGCTATCAGGATGATTGGTAACTTAGATAGGGGGATAAAAGATGAATAAAAAAGCAGCATTGCTTATAGTTGATATGCTTTATGATTTTGCGCACCCAGATGGAAAAGTATTTTATCCTCAGAATCAAGAAATTCTACCTAGAATTCGAGAGGTAATAGACCACTGCAGGGAAAAAAATATATTGATTATTTTTGCTAGGCATTATCATAGAAAATATCTATTTGATAAAGAATTAGGTTCTGGTAGAAGGGTTAATTGCCTAGAAGGTTCTGGCGGTGAAAATATCATGCCTGAACTTGGGTATCAAGAAAAAACTGATTATATTGTTAATAAAAGAAGATATAATTCCTTTTGCGGTACTGACCTTGATCTTATTCTTAGAGAACATGATATAAGAAACCTTCTTATCTGCGGTACAAAAACCAATTGTTGTATTCGTGCAACTGTAGAAGGAGCATATCATTTAGACTATAATCCAATTGTTATAAAAGAGTGTGTTGCAACCAATGATGAAGTTGTCAATAACGTTCACTTAGCAGATATTGAGAAATACTTAGGTAGCGTTATTACAATGAATAAACTATATGAGAAGCTAGATGGTGGTGAATTCAATGACTAAAGATATAGACTTTATAGCAGTTGGCTATCCAAGCCTAGACAGAATAATCAAAACAGGTGATTCTATTTCTATCGGAAAAACTTCTATAATTCAAAATGCTGATAACAGCAAAATATATTATGGTGGATGCAATGTGAACATAGCCTATACTTGTGCTAAGTTATCATTAAAATCAATGTTGATGATGCGTGTTGGTAATGATTTTGAATCTACTGGATATAGAGATTTTCTGCACAATGTCCATATCTGTTTAGACGGTGTAGAAGTTATAGAAGAAGATGTAACCTCTAACTCTTATCTTATAGAAAATAATATGGGTAATCATATAACACTATTCTATCCAGGTGCTATGTCTGATAAATACCCTATTCACATTGATAAAGAGATTATAAAAAGATCTAAATACGGTGTAATTACAGTTGGAAATCTTCAATACAATATGGCTTTCGCTGAAGCTTGTGTGAAAGAAGATGTACCAATTATATTTGGTATGAAATGTGATTTTGATGCCTTCCCAAAGGATATCCTGAAACACATACTTAATTATTCTACGATAATCTTTATGAATGAAGGTGAAAAAGAAGAGATTAAGAAGCTGTTTGGTCTTAATGATATTTGTGAGCTATTTGATAATGGTCGGTGTAAATGTTTAGTTATTACACAAGGTGAAAAAGGCAGCCTTATCATATGCAAACATAATGATAGAATTCTAAAAAAAGCAATCCCAATTGCGAGGACTGATAAAGTTGTAGATACCTCAGGTGTTGGTGATGCATATATATCAGGTTTCATATATGGATTAATCAATGATATGTCCTATATTGATTGTGGAAAAACCGGAGCTACCGTTGCTTCATTTATAATAGAAGAAATGGGATGCCTAGGTAATGTGCCTACAAAAGAGCAACTAAAAGAACGTTTTGATTTTAATTTCAATTAATAACTATAGATTATTGACAATAGAAAGGAATTGGCATAAATGGAAAAGACTTTATATCTGAAATCAACAGATAAAGATATCAGCAAATACGTCGTTTTTTCTGGCGACCCAAGAAGAGTCGAAAAAATAATAAGCTTTATGGATGATGTTAAAGAAATAGCAGTAAGTAGAGAGTTTCACTCTTATACAGGTTTTTATAATGGTGTGAAGATAACAATAAGTTCAACAGGTATTGGAGGTCCTTCAGCTGCCATTGCAATGGAAGAAATGTATGAATGTGGTATGGAAGTTGCCGTACGTTTAGGAACTGTAATGGGACTTAGAGATGACCTATTAGGTAAATTCATTATACCTGTTGGTGCTATGCGTGAAGATGGAACAACAACAACATATGTTGACAAATCTTATCCCGCAATAGCTGATTTTGAACTCCTTCAATACATGAATAAAAGCGCAGAAGATAATGGCTTTGGTTATGATAATTCCATTATATGCAGTTATGACGGTTTCTACAGTCAGATGAGGGAATCTAGATTATCCAATAAGCTTGAAATGTCTATCGTAGAGGATATTCAAGAACTTAAGAAGTTCAACATTGGCGGAATTGATATGGAAAGCAGTACTATTCTTACTCTAGCACGTCTTATGGGTATCAAAGGATGTGTTGTGACTATGACAACTGTTCTTGAAAATCTAAAGAACTACTTAAAAGGTGGTAATAGACAAAAAGCTGAAGAAGAAGATCTTGTACGTGTAGTACTTGATGGAATTGTTTTATATGATAAGACAAAAGCATAGATAATTATATTATAACGTAGACATTCAATGTAATAGAATCAAGGAAATATAAAATAGATATTCCTAGATAAGAAAGGAAGATGAAATATGAGTTGGTGTGAAGAACTATTTGGAACAAAGAAACCTATAATTGGTATGGTACATCTAAAAGCTTTACCAGGTACTGCTAATTTTGATGGTGATATGGAGAAAGTATATGATTTAGCAATAAAAGATGCAAAAGCTCTAGAAGAAGGTGGAGTCAATGGCATAATGGTAGAAAATGACGGCGATATGCCTTTTAGTCATTTACTTACTATTGAGCAAACTGCCGCTCTTGCAGCATTAACAGCTGTTATTAAGGAACATACTAATGTACCTATTGGTGTAGATGCCGCTTTTAGTGATTATAAAAGTGCTCTTGCTTGTGCAAAAGGGGCTAGAGCTGATTTTATCCGTTTACCTGTTTTTGTAGATACTGTTGTCAGTTTTAATGGAGTGATGGAAGCTTGTAGTGGAGAAGCTCTAAAATATAGAAAAGCTATTAATGCAACTGAAGTTAGAATAATAGCTGATGTACAGGTAAAATATACTCATATGTTAAACCCAAATATCACCCTTGAAGAATCTGCTGTATGGGCAAGTGCTTGTGGTGCTGATGGAGTTATCGTAACCGGTTCACATACTGGCGGAGAAACTCCTCTTGATGCAGTTAAAAGAGTTAAAAGCAAAGTGAAAATTCCAGTATTCATCGGTAGTGGTGTTACAACTGATAATGCTGATGATCAGTTAAATATTGCTGATGGAGCTATTGTTGGATCAAGTCTTAAGACTGATGGAGTTATTGATGCTGATAAAGTTAGAGAATTAATGAATAAAATAGAGCAGTAATATATATGTGTGTGCTTCCGTAGGTTAATATATATACAAAACAGCTCATGTTAAATATAAGAAGAAAAGCTAAGTTCGCTCCAATTAATATTACTAAACCTTAACAACTCCTTCGTCAAACAGTTAAGGTTCTTAACGTAATATTAATTTCCGCTCACTAAGATTTTCTAACTTATATTTAAAAATCGCTTTATTTGTATATATATTACCTACTGGGCTACTTTAGATTTGAATTTATTATATATAATATTAGTTCATAAAAATATAAAAATAATTTTAATTAATATAAGGAGAGTGACTGAAGATGATGAGACCTATGAAATTAGGTGGAGAGCAATTGATGTTCGGGCAAGGTGTTCTTGAACATTTGAAGACTATAGATGGTAAGAAGGCTGTGATTGTTACAAGTGGTGATTATTTGATTATTAGCGGTCATATGGCTAAAATTCAAGGTTATTTGAAAGATGCTGGTATTGAGTCAATAGTTATTGATGATGTTGAGCCAGATCCATCTTTTGAAACAATCGATAGAGGTGCCAAGAAAATGCTGGAATATGGTCCTGATTGGATTGTTGGTGTTGGTGGAGGTTCTGCTATGGACGCTGCCAAGGCTATGTGGGTGATCTATGAGCATCCAGAGATTGATAGCATAGATAAATTTGAAGCTAAGCACAATAATATGCCTCCACTTAGAAATAAAGCTAGAATGATAGCTATTCCAACTACTAGTGGTACTGCAAGTGAGGTTAGTCGTTCTGTAGTTATAACTAATACAGAGACTCATAAAAAATCTGGTGCAAGTGATATGAAAATGATACCTGATGTAGTAATACTTGAGCCTGATATCACTGCTTCTATGCCTCCAAAACTTACTGCGGCAACTGGTATGGATGCTCTTACACATGCAATAGAAGCTTATACTTCAACAAGAGCCAATATGATATCTGATGTCCTAGCTGAAAAATCAGTAGCTATGATAATGGATAACCTTGTAACCGCTTATAATACTGGTGATGATTTGACTGCAAGAGAAAATATGCTTGTTGCATCATGCCTTGCAGGTATGGCATTTACTAATGTATCCCTTGGGATAGTACATAGTATTGCTCATACTGTTGGAGGATTATTTGGTATTCCTCACGGTTTAGCTGATGCTATAGTTCTTCCTTATGTCATTGAATTCAACATGACAGATGATAAAGCTAAAGAACGATATAATGACCTTGCTAAGAAAATCGATAAAGATTCATTATTAGATGCGGTAAAAGAAATTAATGATAAATTAGATATACCGATATCTCTAAAAGAAGTTATCAACGATGATAAATCATTCAATGACCAATTAGAAGATATTGCAAAATTATCAATTGCAGATGGATGTACTAAAACTAACCCAATCGTTCCAGATGTGAATGAAATGAAAGCATTGATTTCAAAAATATATAATGGAGGTACAACTAATGAGCGTTAAAATAATTGGTTACTTATCTTTTGGTTATCCAACAATAGAAAAAAGTATAGAAAGAGCAGATATCTATACCAAGGCTGGATGTGATTTTCTAGAAGTCGATTTTCCTACTGACAACGCATATCTAGATAGTGACTTCATCGGCGGTAGAATGAAATCAGCCATGGAAGCTTGTGATGATTTCGATAAATATTTTGATGGCATCAAAACTCTAAAAGAAAAACATCCCGATACACCAATAATCCTATTAGCTTATGAACATACCATAAAAGCCATTGGTGTAGAGAAATTCATCAACCGCTGTAAAGAACTAGAAACATATGACTTAATTATGGTTGGTCTCGAAAACGAAGATATCAAGAACCAATTGATTAACGAAGGTATAAAAATATCCTGCTGGGTTCCTTTTGACTTACCCGAAGAAAACGTTACTAGCGCAGTAGCTTCCAACGGTTTCGTTTATCTACAATCCAAATCAGGCGGTACAGAAAAAGAAGGCTATGAAACACTCGATAAATGCGTAGAATACCTAAGAGAAAAAGGTATCAAAAATCCTATCTACTGCGGAGTCGGTGTCTCAACTCGTGAAGATATCATTAGAATTGAAAAAGCAGGAGCTGACGCAGCCTTCATAGGAAGTGCTCTTTTAAAACAAGAAACTGACGAAGATATTATGACTTACATTCAATCTTTAAAGAGCTAAAACCTACTATAGTACCTAATTAAGCTTTACTCAAATCAAACTATAAATAGCCATAAGTCATTTTAATCAGAAGAAAAAATGTTTTGTGATAACATGCACGGTACTTAAAGCAAAAGAGTATATGTATATGTGGAGTAGTGAGGCAGGACGCCGAACCCAGCTATTTACTCAGGACGAGTAATTTTGCTGGCGTAACATATACATATACTCTTTTGCAAAAACCAAGTCCGAACAAAACACTTTTTTCTGACTTACCTGTTATATTTTTTTAAAATAGTATACTTAAATGCCTCATCTATTTTCAACCTCATAAATATCTGATATACTATATGTCATCAAGAACATTGTGAGGCGAAAAAGTAATGTTAGATTGGATTGAACTTGAAAAATCATGCAATAATTGTACGAGATGTGACTTGTATAAAACAAGGCATAACATGGTATTTGGAAAAGGAAATATTAATACTGATTTAATGTTTATTGGTGAAGGTCCCGGTGAGCAAGAGGATTTAACCGGAACCCCCTTCGTTGGAAAATCAGGTCAACTTTTTGATAAAATCCTAAAAGCAGTAGATATAACTAGAGAAGAAATATACATAGCCAATATTGTAAAATGCAGGCCCCCTAGAAATAGGAATCCCCTTGAAAATGAGAAAAATGCATGCTTACCATATTTAAGACACCAAGTTAAACTTATTCAGCCTAAAATAATTGTATGCCTTGGACGAGTATCCGCTCAATGTATCATAAATAAAAGTTTTAGGATTACAAGAGAACACGGAACATGGGTTGACAGAAAAGGCTATCATTTAATTGCAACATATCACCCTTCTGCTCTATTACGTGACCCATCCAAAAAAAGAGATGCTTGGGAAGATTTCAAGAAAATCAAAGAAAAATATGCTGAATTAATTAAATAATATAAACAAAGATCAAAAAGGGACTGTCATCATTAAGACAGTCCCTATAATTTATCTCGTCAGTTATACTAACAAATATCTAATCCATCATATGCAACTACAACTTTATATCTACTTTCATCAAAAGTATCTTGAAGCTCTTGATGCATCAAATCATGTGAATGGCTCATATGGGTGGCATATATCTTAGTATTTTCATCTATGAAATTCCTTTTCTTGAACTCATCAAGCATTTCTAAATACCCTTTTATATCCAAATGTGAACCCGCTCTTTTACCTTTGTTCTTACTATCAGTTGTACAACATTCCATTATTACATAGTCCATTTTGCCTTCTAGATGGTCAAATGTTTCATCTGGATAATATCCTGTATCAGATGCGTATAATACCTTAACACCATTTTTTAATGTGAAAATATAGTTTATACTCTTTTCTCCTTCACCATATGCATCATGATTACCTTTTAATGTATAGATTTTCATATCTCCTACTTCATAATTCTCAAAATAATCTAAAGGGATAAAATTAACATACTGAGACTCTGTAGACCCCTTGAATGGGCTAGTCCTCATTGCTGCATATAATTTTTCCATATATCCATAAGCTGGCTTACTTATATAGACATTTAATTTATCTCTACCATTAGCCCCTCCGTTTTTATGGGCATGAGAGATATTCAATAACTCATTTAGACTAAAATGATCTTCATGGCTATGTGTTATAAATATATTTCGTAATTTAAATAACTCCAAATTAAACTTCTGAGATTGAGCATTAATATCTTGTCCAATATCTATTAAATTATTTTCATCAAGAAGAAAAGATGCTCTCATCCTAATATCTTTCCCTTGTCTTTTCCTAGCTTCCATACAATGAGCGCATTGGCAATGCAGATTAGGAATTGAATCAGCTGCTGATGTACCTAAAAATTTCATATATGATACCTCCTATGTTGTAATAATATTATGAAACACTAATCTAATATTTTATTTAATTTATCCTCTAATTGTTTTACACCAGT
Source organism: Vallitalea sediminicola (assembly GCF_054408565.1). Lineage (NCBI taxonomy): Bacteria > Bacillati > Bacillota > Clostridia > Lachnospirales > Vallitaleaceae > Vallitalea > Vallitalea sediminicola. The sequence goes on along the minus strand of NZ_BTPT01000012.1, from coordinate 39 downwards.
TTTTATCACATCTGGAGTATTATTTTTGCTAAGCTCCAA
>NZ_BTPT01000011.1:0-58710 GCF_054408565.1 Vallitalea sediminicola | reverse complement strand
TTTGTATAGCTGGCTCCTCGTATTCTATTATTTTTTTATTGTTTAATATAACTATAAATATTGACCTTAAACCTCTATACACCCATTTCAACAAGTTCAATAGAACTTAATAATTGCTGGCTCTATAGCAATTATTTAATTCAACTTATATATGACAATTTCATAATTACCGATTCTTATTTCTTATATACAATATGTTGGATTCAGCAACTTTATAGAATCTACAAATTGTATATAAGAATTTTTATGTAAATTATGAAAATGTATTAACTACATTTCTGACTTAGTCTGTATGCATCAGAAGCTTCAACGTAATTATCACTTAGTTGAATATGCTGAATTGCTTCTTCAAGTGTATGGGTCTTGTGTACAACCATGGATAAAGCTTCAGTTAATTTTGTTGGATCCATGCTTTGGAACACTTTTCTACCAAAAGATATTCCCGATGCACCTGCAATCATTATGTCATTTGCCGTTTGTATCACACTTATTGGATCATCATACCCTCCCCCTGCAGCAACCACAGGAATAGATACTCCTGATACAACATCTTGGAAGGATTCAATATCTCCAGTATAATTAACTTTTACAATATCAGCCCCTATTTCCTGTGAAATACGTGCTGCCAACTTAATACTATCTGGATTTTCTGTCACTTTATTACCTCTTACATAAGTCATTACCAATAAGGGCATTCCCCATCTAAAACACGCGTCAGCAACTTTTCCCACATCATGAATCATTGTATGCTCATTATCAGCCCCCAAATTAATATGTACTGAAATGGCATCAGCCCCAATTGCAATAGCCTCCTCTACACTTCCAACTAATGTTTTAAAATTAGGAAATGGTGATAACAGCGACGAATTACTTAGATGCACTATAATTGGCACATGACAATTTTTCATAATATCAATGTCATTCAACTGTCCTTTGCATAATACAACACCGTTTACAAATTCATTTTTAAAATGTTTTAAAGTATCACCTAAGCTATTAAGCCCTTTAATAGGTCCTACTGTTGCCCCATGGTCCATGGGTACAATAATTGTATGGTTACTTTTGGCATCAAATATTTTATCTAGCCTTTTTATTTTTCCATACATATGATCACTCCCTTCCTTAAACAAATGAATTCAATATCGGTGTTCCTGACAAATATTTACATCTTTGCAAATCGCAATTATCAGTTTTTATCATAGGCATTAATCGTATTGCTTCTTGCTTAATGGCATCAGGATCAAAATTATCGAGAGAGTCTACCGCCATTTTATAAATCTTTGTCAATGCACCTAATAGCGTAATATCTTTTCCTCTTCCAACAATCTTTAATGACTTAACTCCTGCATCATATAATTGCTTAATTGAACATACCGAACAGTCTGTACCTGCATCTAAATAATTAGATGCTTTTAATTTTGATAATGATGAGTAACCAGCATAGCTTCCTCGGCATGGTAATCCTACATTTATATTTTCTCCTGCTTCATGATATAAAAAGCAAGCGCCATTACTATTTGAACAACCAAAATGTGCAAATACTCCAATATCCATAGAGGTACTCTTTGAAAGTTCTTTTATTTCCTTTAATTTGAGGTGATGTGGTAAATACACTTCACTAACATTCATTTCTTCTAACCACTTTAAAAATTTCTCATTATAGCATTCTGTAAAAACACTAGCAATATATTTTACAGGGTATTTATACTTATTAAGCAATAATAGACTTTCAATTGATCCAATAATAATTGAATCAACACCAGCATTAATTCCTTCTTCAACATATTTTAAATATTTATCAACTATCTCTTGATACATAATAGGCATATTTACCGTATAGGAAACCTCTACACCTTGAGAATGAGCATAACTAACAATTTCTTTTAGTTCTTCGTCATTAACAGTACAGTTATTACCACTCCAAGTTGTTTTGCCTCTACCGCCAAACGTTGTATTTACTAGCTCATTAGTCGAGCCCCCTAAATATAATTCTGTCGCTCCTAATGCTATTTGTGTCTTAGCTACTTTTAATGAATTGACCGGACATTTTATTTTCATACTCATAGTCTTTATCCAACTTATCTAATCCAGAACATTTAATAATAGTATCTTTTATTGGATTAAGTTGATTTTCATCTCCTTTTATACTATTCTGTATTTCTCTATATTGCATATTTCCATGTACAAACAATGAGCTATAATAAGTATTAATCTCTGGATTATTAATAAAATATGGGAATGAACCTGTTAAATAATCCCACATCTGATCCATGTCTAATTTAAATACTTCTTCACATTCTTTGTTACAATCAGAGGCTTTAATATTTTTAATCTTACAATGTACACAAGAGCGAGAAAAACCAGCTAAAAAAAACTTTTCAAATACACTAATCGCAAATCCATTATCTCTAATTCTATCAACCTGTTCTAAAACTCCTCTTATATAAGGGACCTCAATTTCAGTAATATTTAATTCCTTCAAGAAGGAAAGTCGAATGTCATTATTATTATTAACCTGATCATACATTCGCTTAATGGCCTCTTCTTCATCACGTATAATATTTTCATATAGACTGTTTTGCATTGCACTCCATGAATAAGTTGCCCCTAGTATCAGTTGTTTTGGTTTATAACCGTTCTCTTTCATCCAAAGTAGTAAACCAATATCATTAATGACTAATTGAAAAGAATTACTCTCAAATAGCATACTGATTTCTTGAAGATATTCCATCATAAATTGAAAATGTTCTTGAGGAACCCTTGGTGTATATAATCTTAATTTTTTATCATGTTTTTTGCAGGTATTAAAGACTTCAACTATTTCATTACAATCTGGTAGTGCTCTACAGCATCCCATATGACCAATTGCAATAATATCAATTTCATTCTCTAATTCTTCTTCATTAAAATCTGATAACCTGAAATAATATTCTCCTAACATGTTCTCACCTCCATAATATAAATCTCCTCCTTCTTGCATACATTATGGATATACCCTTTAATATCATCTATTTCAATATAATAATCTGTATCAATCTCCATAAGAAATTCATTATTCTTCAAACAAAAAACTTCACAAACAATACCACCGCTGCGTTGAGTATGATTCAGTTCCTCTTCATTATCTAAAATATCTTTTATGAGCTTATCAGATTCCATATCTGTAAATCCTACAAAATTAAACTTTAGAAAGTTGGGTACATATATATCCGATACTGGCATAAATAATTTTAGAAACTGTTTGTATAATGGTCGAATTTTTTTATTAAAAATAATTGTAGATATACTTATGGAGTTATTATTTAGATAATCAATTTGTTCATCAAGCTTTTTTAAAGTACTACATATATTTTCCACATCAACTAAAATTGGAAGTATATCAACAAATTCTCCTATAGAATCATGAAAACTTTCATTACCGTACTTCCTGCCATAGTTAAGCATGCATACTGGTAATTTATTACTTCCGGTTAATCCTGCAATAATATGACTATACATACGAAGCGCGTTTTTAAATACATCCATATCATCATCTCTGTATTTAAAACGTATACTGTATTTTGTTGGTTGTCCTTTTGGAAACATGGACATTTTTTCATAACATTTGATAATGGATTGACTAAATTGTGTCATATTTAATTTTTCAATCAATTCGTCTTGCTTTCCACCATTACTTGATAGTGAGTCCTCTAGAATCGAAACATAATAAGAAAAATCTTTTTTCAATGGATTCACCTGAAAAGTTTCAAATGTCTTTTTTATGATTTCAAAACTCACTTGATCATATATGATATGATCTGTAAAAAATAACAGTATATAATCACCAAGCGCTCTCTTCACTAATATAATCGTGTAAGATAAACATCCATCTTCTCTGTATTTCTTATTATAATCAACAAAGTAATTCTGTTCATATAGCTTCTTAATAATCTCTTTTTGCATTGATAAGGAATAATCTGTTATATCTATATATGGAACATCTACTGTTTCAGGCATTCTATGTTCTTCCCAATACCATTCTCCATTTAAGTAGACTGCTCTACTTCTAAGGAGCATTTGGGATTTTATCATATCAATAATTGTTGTGTGTATCTTCTCAAAGGATACAGTATTATCGATTATAAATATATCACCTGTATATCTATTGGGTATCATTACATGTCCACTCTGCATACCGTTAAAAGTAAACTTCTTTTCTTCTTCATTACAGAGCAACTCATTATTAAATCTTTTAATGTCATCACTAAGCTTAGAATATAGTTCATGAACCTTTTTATTACTCTCATGATCTAATGTTTCTGAGTCCATATTGGATTTTGCATCTGGTTCATATATAATCTTAGTAGGATAGATAGTCTTATCAAAATACTTATCAATAAACTGGATAACCTGCTCTTCTTTTTCACGGTCTTTGTTCTCTAGAATTAATCTGTACTTCCCTTGAGTCATATCATCATACTTATATTGACTGCCTATGCAAAAATTCGAATTTATCTCTGTTACAGCTTTGTCAATATCTGTTATATAATTACCTTGGTTTTGTGATTCTATAAACTTGACAATATTATTGATTGAATTTAACTGGTATATATCGGTTAAAGTGAGTTTGCAGCCAGTATTTTTTTCAATATCATATATAATCTTAATAATTTGAAGAGAAGTAATACCATAGTATTCTAAAGGCTCTTCGCTACTATATATTTTTCTATTGATGATATTACCCACTATTTTGTGTAGTGTGTCCTCCATAGGAGTATATTTCTCTTCATGATCTATCAAATTATTTGTATTATTCTTTTTAATATTTGCCCTATCAAGTTTGCCATTTGGTAATCTTTTAATTTTATCAATACTAATAATGTAAGTTGGAATTAAATGATTAGGTACTTTTTTAGCAAGTTCTATTCTAAGGTCATTGACGTTATTATTTTTTTTGAATACTACAAACGCTTCTAGAAATCGCTCACCAATAGAATCTTCATTGACAACAATACCTACATCTTCCACACATTTGGTATCCAATATGTGTTTTTCAACTTCCCCTATTTCAATTCTAAAACCTCTTATCTTAACTTGATTATCTCTTCTTCCTAAAAACTCAATATTTCCATCATAAGTCCACTTTACAACATCACCAGATTTATACATTCGATAAGATTTATTAAATTCGTACTCATCTTTTTCTATAAATCTTTCGTTATATGTCTGTCCCAAATATCCTCTAGCTACTCCTGGTGATTCAATCCAACACTCTCCAATACCTCCAATCGGTGCCAATTTTTTCATTCTATTGACTACATGACATTTTACATTGTGTATTGGAGGACCTAAGAATACTCGTATATTGTCACTATTAAATTCATAGACATTAGCACAAACGCTTGCCTCTGTTGGCCCACATTCCGAATACACTTTGACATTTGGTAATCGATTGAAGTGGTCTTCCACAAGACTTTTATTAATTGCTTCACCTGCTAAAGTTATACTCCTTATGCCTTCTAAACTTGTATAAATATCGGATAATATAACTCTATAGTAGCTAGGTAACATCATTAGATGTGTTATGTTGAATTCTTCAATATAATACTGAAGTGAACTTATATTGAACCTCTCTTCATCGTTAATGAGAACTAAGGTTGCACCACTAATCAAAGGAGTAAATATATCTTCTACTGAACTATCAAAAGAAAAAGAAGGTAATTGCAACACAGAATCCGCTGTTGAAAATCTATAATATTCTTTACGCCACTGTAATGTATTGACAATCTGCCTATGTTCAATTAGAACTCCTTTGGGGTTACCTGTGCTACCCGATGTAAAAATAATATAAGCAACGTCTTTCGGTATGACAGTTGTTTCTAATTTTCTTCTATTATGCAAGGAAAGATTTTCAATATTTAACTTTGTTACGTTATTTAACTCTTTTCCACTAGTCTTGTTATGGGTTAATACATAATTCATCTGACATCGAGAAATAATGTAATCTATTCTTTCATCTGGGTATTTGGGATCTAATGGGACATATGGACACCCGACTTTCATGATCCCAAACATAGCTACAATCATCTCAATGCTTCTATTAATATAGACACCTATTGGTTCTCTTCGATGCGATAATATGCTTTCTAGTTCTCTGGCCAATTCACTTGATGCTTTAAAGAGTTCAGAATATGTTACAGCACGATTTCCAAACTTTAATGCTATTTGATCAGGTGTCAATGCTACTTGTGTTGTGAACAAATCATATATTGTCTGATTGTTGTTGTATCTTTTGTCAGTATCATTAAATTCACAGAGCATTTTACACTCATAATGAGAAATATAGTCTATCTTGCTCGTCTTGGCATTTAAATCTTCACATAAAGATAATAATGTCATCTCTAAGTTATTCGCTAGTAAATCAATATAATTAGGATTAATAATAGAAGCGTTGTATCGAATTAAAAGTTCTTTATTCTTAATATTACTAAAGTCAAATATAAGTTCATATGGTGCTAATGATTCCAGATTACAATTATATGCGTTATAAGCAATTAGAATATCTACATCTTTTAAATCAATGTTCTCCTTATTAAAAATAATCTTTGTTTGGTTCATTCGGTTTATCAGTTCCATTATTGTTGTATCATCTCTATTATCCACTCTTACTAATGATTTTTCATTAGTAAGAATTGATAATACTAAATCATCATAATCAATGTAGTTTTGTATTAATAATGAAACGGCTACCGTATATATATCTTGGTTATGTTCTCTCCCTATAGCTATTATTTTTGACATAGCATCTTCGTTAAAATAGTAGCTATATTCATTATATGTCTTTTCAGTACTTGTTTCATAATCGCAGAATGGTAAATTAATTTTTAGATAATCTTCATAATAATGATTCACGTTTTATTTCCTTTCATTTATTTTTCTTTCGTAGAGTAAGCAATTGTAGTTCCATAATTCTTGTATATAATGGTCGTTACTTGAACCCTTAGCTCCATCAATAACCTTTTCATTACTAATGTATTTTCCGGTCTCAAAGTTATTATTTAAAATAGATATAACAGTATTAATTGCATTTTTCAAGGTGCCATTGGGAGGTATTTCCCAACCTTCTCTACTTAATTTTGTGTTGATGAATTCAGGATCATAACAATTAACATCAATACCTCTGTGTTTTAACTTCTCACTCAGAAGATTGGCATGCATTAAACAATATAATTTAGACGCGCCATATACTTTATATGGATTAAAATTAGTACTATCAACTATATGGCTGACATCAAATTTAACATGTAAATGTGCTAGTGAACCAGTATTAACGATTCTTTTTAAATCTAACTTCTCTACTTTAAGCAATTCTTGAATTAAGATAAATTGAGAAAAATGATTAACCATAAACATTTTTTCAATATTATCTTTTGTTACATTATAATTTTTTGTGAATATACCTGCATTGTTGATTATTATTTTTAGATCTATATGTTGATTTGCAATTTCAGTAACACCTTTATGTATTTCATCAATACTTTCTAAGTCAAATGGAAGTGGTATTAGATTGTCATTGCCTGTAGATAATTTAATTTTTTCTATCGCTCTCTCACATTTTTCTATATTTCTACCGTGTAAAAGAATCTTATTAGAATTGCTGGACAGTTTTTTTGCTAATTCAAATCCAATGCCATCAGTCGCTCCTGTTATTAAAATTGATCCTTCATTCATGATAGCTTAACAAGATTTTGTATGTTTTTATATAGTATATTGTCAAGGTTTCCATATACTTCTAATTCTTCTACCTTTGTAAGCTCACTTTTTATAGAATGCATTGGATATTCAGAACCGAATATCATTTTATTGTCGCCTAGTATTTTAAAGGCTTGCTTAATAATGATGCTACTCCCTCCAGAAGTCTCAATAAATAAATTATCCAATTCCTTAACATGCATGACAGCATCAATATCTGCAGGACCAAATCCCATATGCCCCAAAATAAAATTAGTATTAGGAAAATCCTTAGCACAAGCTGCAAAGTCATCGGTTGAAATCCCCATACCAAAACCAGTGTGTGCATAAACAGGTATCCCTAGTTCACCAGATAGCTTGAAAAGCTCTTGCACTGTAGCATCAAAAAATGAAAATTGGTGAGAGGTAGGTGACAGCTTCAATCCTACAAAACCCTCTTCTTTAACTCCTTTTTCAAGAATATCAAGTGTATCATTTGTATTAAACGCTTTTGGATTTATCCCCATAAAAGCCTTATACTTATCATGATTTCTTTTTACAATATCTCCTATAAGCTTATTATTAAATGGAACTTTGGGTGGAGCGTCTTTCATTGTAATATATCTTGTCATTTTACGAACATCTATACTTCCACCTGGAAATAAAATCGATTTCGTTATACCAGCTGCAGCACTTTCCTTCTCGTAAATGTCTATATTTCCATATTCTGTATCTGATATATGTGTATGAGCATCAATAATCATTATCTTTCCTCCTATTCTAATCAGTTGTCCTCTTAATTCCTAATGTAGATAAAATGACTCCTATTAATGCAAAGCAAAGTAGAATAAGCAAATAGTAACCAACGTTTGCATCTTTAACAGTTCCGTAACAGCATTGTCTTACTATTCTAACTGCATATTCCAATGGGTTAAATAGGATAAGTTTTCCAGCCCAATTTGGCATGCTTTCTGCTGGTAATAAAATACTGGATAGAAAGATAAGAGGCATAGTAATGAAATTAACTATAATAACCACTGGATCATCTTTCCTTGTGAAAAATGCTAATGCCTTAGAACAGCCTGAAACACCAAAGCCTAATAAACCAATTGCTATAATCATGATAAATAAATCTAATAAATTACCATAAAAGCTAAATCCAAGCATTAAAGCAATAAGAATTACAATTGTCACCTGAATAAAAATACTTACAAAGGAAGCTAATAAATTACCAATGACAATAGCTAATTTATTAGTAGGTGATGCTAGTATCTTATAGAAAACACCATGTTGAATATCTTCTATAACACTCATTCCTGAATAACCCGCATCATATAAAACATTCATTACTACTATACCAGGCGTTATAAACTGAATATAGCTATAGTCTCCTGTCGTAAATACGCCTTGAAATAATTGTCCAAAAATTATAAGCCAAAATATAGGTTGCGCTATACTGAAAACTAAAAAGTACGGTGTTTGCACTTGTGATTTCAGATATCTTTGAGTTGTTGTAAAAATATCATTAACAAAATTCATAAATTACACCTCTCTAATATAGTTACCTGTATGTTCCAGATATATATCCTCTAATGAAGCTTCTGTTACCATAATGCTCTTAATATTATATTTCCAGTTCTTCGTCTCATCTAAGATATCTGTAATATAACTTCTTCCATTTGACACTGATACAATTAATTCTTGCTTAACTTTTTTTACTTCTTTAACAAATGATAAGTTAACAAGTTTGCTATAAGCATATTCAATAGCTTCATGTTCTTCATATTTAGAAAAATTAATCTTTATTAGATCATTAGCAACTTCCTCTTTCAAATCATTGATATACCCTTGTTTTATGATTTTACCTGATTCTAGAATAACTAATTTATCGCATAATTTCTCTGCTTCTTCCAAATAATGGGTAGTAAGAATTATTGTCATTTCTTTTTCTTCGTTTAATTGCTCAATATATCCCCATAATTTTTTTCTAGACTCTATATCTAATCCAAGTGTCGGTTCATCCAAGAATAATATTTTTGGTTCTGCTATTAAACTCGTTGCAATTTCTACTTTCTTTTTCATTCCACCTGATAACAATTTAATGTTTTTATTCTTCACTTCTCTTAGCTCAAATAATTCAAGCAAAAAGTCTATTCTTTTTTTCAGTTTATCTCTATATATATGTTGATACTTACCGAATAATCGCATATTGAAAAGAACGGAAGATTCTGGATCAAGCCCAATTTCTTGACATGAATAACCGATTAAGCTTTTAACTTTATACTCATCTTTGTGCAAATCATATCCTAAGATCTTTACTTTACCTTCCGTAATCTTGCTTAATGATGTCATCATTTTAAATAATGTTGTTTTACCAGCACCATTGGGTCCAAGTAGTGCTAATATCTCTCCGGTTTTAACAGAGAAACTTGCCTTTTCAACCGCTTTAAAATGTTTGCCATATTGTTTTGTTAAGTTTTCTACCTCAATAGCTAACATATAAACCTCCTTTTAACCCTCTTTTATTACTCTTACTGCTTTTGTTAAAACTCTTGGTATTTTATCAACAACTTCTACCATTGGAATGGTTCCAGTACCCTCTTTTATCACTTTCACAACTTTTTCTTTTAATTCATCATCGCTAATATCAGTACCATAATTCTTTTCAACTCTAATTGTCAATCCATCACTTTTAACAATTAAGTGATACCATAACCCGACTTCTTCTACTTTCATTAGATAATCTTCATAATAAAATGGTGAAAATACTCTACCATCTAACTTTAATTGATCGCATACTCTACCTCTAACAGCTATCTTTCTTTCTTTGATACCACATTCACATTCAACTGTTTCAATAGTTCCTAAGTCACCAGTTCTATATCTTATAAATGGCTGACCTTCCCTAACTAAAGTTGTCGTTACTATTTCACCAATTTCTCCTTCTTCACATGTCTCACCAGTTTCAGTATTAATAATTTCTATATAGACATGAGCTTCTGGAATGTGATAGCCATTTCTATATCGACATTCCATTCCTAGAGAACCACATTCAAGTGAACCATAGTAGAAGTATGCTGGAGCCCCCCATATTTTCTCAATTCTTTTTCTATATGTATCACTACAGCCTTCACCAGTAAGCCAAATCCTATTTAGATTAAAGTCTTTTATAGGATCTAAATCGCTCTCAAGTGCATATTCATATAAAGTTGCTGCATAGGATGGAGATGTCATTAAAACTTCTGTTTGTAATTTATGCATAAGCTCCACAGTTTTCTTAGGCGTAGAATACACTCCCCCTTTACCTGCTGGAAGAACAATAGCCCTTTCACCTACTTGGAAAACTCTTTGTAGAGATATTCCAGCTGAGCTCATCTCATATGGTAGAGCATTAACAATAATATCTGTTTCTTTTACTGGAATAAGCTCTGGGTATTTAGTTTGGATTTCGCTACAATATAAATCATTCATTGTATAAAAGCAGAAAATGTTGTCTCCACCTGTTGTCCCTGTTGAAATATTTAATTGTGCTAATTTGCTTTTATCCACGCATACAGTCTTATACGGTTTTCCTCTTAATTCATCTTTTGTTGTAAACTCAATTTTCTTAAACTCTTCTAAGTTGTTAATCTTAGTATCATCTAATTTGTGCATTTTTCCTTTGTAGTGTTCATTGTCCTTAGCTAGATCTAGGATTAAGTTAATAGCATCAAGGTGATATTGGTCTCTTAGATCTTTGTCCCATTGGTCGATATTATCATTTTTTTCTAGATAACTTTCTACCAAGTTTTTTATCCTATCCGTTTCTTTACTATTGAACATTCGCTTTTCTCCTTTTTTATTTTTAATAATTCGAATATATATTCTAAATGTTCCTTATTATCATAGAAAACACTATTGATAATCATAGTGGAAACATCTTTATACTCAAAATTATTATTTTCATTTTTCTTATATAGTCCATTTCCAACAACCATGAGTGGTGTGAAAATCTTCTTAATCAGTTCATCTTCAACGTAATGTGTCATTGAATTATAGTTCTTTTTATTCTGAACAGGTATAGTATTAAATTTTTCTCTGAAATCTATATAGTATGGTTCACTACATGCAATCTCTTCAGCACAAGTACTTGTTTCTTCCTGAAGCATTTTTTTAACTGGACAACACCTACTATAACCAACCAAACAAGATTCATAATGGGCTGATACTTTAAATGCTTTTTCTAATATTCTTTCAGTATTCTCACAGACTTCTTTCAAATATTCTATTTCAATTTCATTAGCACCAAGTGTTTTTACAAAGTCTAATTTATATGTACTATCCATATTACTCGTTGCAAGCGCTTTTTTTGTTTCTTGGTTCTCACCCTCTACAAGAAGATCGTACCAAGGACTAGATGTAAGTAGAGAGAATGCCAAAACTCTACCGATTGCAAAACCATTCATCAATTTTATATCTTTAGCTTTAAACATTAATCCATAATCATTTATAGTTACTAAAACATCAAGGTTTGCTATTTCTTTTAACAGCATAAGCATATTATCAAAATGTATATTTGGTGTTTTTGGAAATACAACCCTTATTTTTTTATTGTTATCATGTGCCACATTGACTAAATCCCTTATTTCATCATATTTTGGTACTTTATATACACAATTCTCATCACCAACTGCTATTATATTTACCTGAGATTCCATCAATGTATAAGCTTCTTCCATGGTACTGACTCTGATTTCAATATTCATATTAACCTCCAAAAGTTAAATATAATAACTGCTATAGCAATTATCCATATATCTACAATTTTTAGTTGCACAAAACTGACTTTCCCACCAAGGCACCGTTTTAAATGCCATAGCCTTTATTTCATCTAAATTTTTACCTTCTTGAAGCATCTCAATTGCAGTTGAATATACTCTGGTAAAAGGTAATACTTGCTCTACAGGGGTTGCTCTATCAATTAACTTTAAAGAATAGATATTAAAATCCATTAATTTTTTAATTGTACATAAACAGCAATCCAAACCAAAATCCAATATAGGGTATGCCTCTTTAATACTTTCATTCTTACTACTTACATTGAATTTTGCTCGACAAGGTATTCCCATATCTACTTCTTCACCCCATCTATGTATAAGTCCACAACGTCCATTACTAAAGGAGCAACCATAATTAGCAAATACACCTATATTCAATCCCTCATTACATATCTTTTCAATTTCATCATACTTGAGATGATGGGGAATATATACTTCATTTGCTCCCAAGTGTTTTAGCATCTGAACAACACCAATATTGTACGATTCTAAGAAAACTGAAGCCGTAACATAGAAATCTTTTGGTACAATCTTTCTTACTAGAATCAATGACGCCAAATCACCAACAATAATCGAATCTACATCTAATTTAATGACTTCGTTAATATATTCTTCATAATCATCTTTCATAGCATCTGGTAATGAAGGACAATTAGCTGCCAATGCAACCCTTACTCCTTTATTATGGCAATGGCTAATTATTTTATTTAATTCTTCAATACTCTCGATATTACTATTAGAACCCTTTTTATCAACTTTTATACTGCCTCTTCCTGAGAAAGAAAGCCGATTCAGTTTATCACTTCTTAATCCTATATATATCTCTTTTGCTCCATATTTACATTGTAATTCTGCTGATCTTAGACTATTAACAGGCGCTTTTACTATCATCATATCCCTCACTTATATTGTTTTAACTTTAAACAAATAGTCACTCATAAATCCCTCAAATGGTTTTTCAGGATCTACATCATATACATTTTTTAACAATCCCTGATGAATCATTTGAATACTTTCATCTTGCAAAAGTTCTTGATATATCGCATTATCATTACTTATTATAGATACAGCCAAAGACTTTCTTAATAGGTTCTTAGCCTTACTTCCACTCGCGCTCGTTACCGTAACAAATGGGAATGGTAATTCTATTCCAAACATAGGATGTGTAGGCTCCATATATAATACTGTTGGTAATAGATAATTGCAGTTTTCTGATACTACATATGGGTCAGACCCTATATATTTTTGTGAGATGTTTTCTGCTCCTAAATCAACCATTATTTGTATATATTTATTTAGAGCTACACACAAATTCGTATCTTTTACTGCTGGAATCATTGCTTTAGGATCCAAGGGATTATATATATGAATATGGCTTAATTTCTCTGCTATGGAATCTGAATACTTTCTTCCATCTTCTGTACATATAATAGAAGAAATTGAAATACACCCTTTTCCTCCATAACTCATAATTCCATCAATGGCATGTGTCACTACTTTGTCGAAATCTACACCACTATCTTCATCAACAAATAACTTTGATGATCCAGGACCATAATATTTTATATTAGGAAAGCCCTTCTTATATCTATCTATGACATCGCTACTTCCAAATAATAGTCCTTTTGATGTTGTAGACAAAATTTTATTTGTTATTTTATGATTCCCAGGCAAGAAACATACAAATTCCTTTGGTAACCCAGCATCTAAAAGGGATTGAATAATCCTTAATGGTGTAAAAACTTCATCTAAAGATGGTTTAATCATAATCTGTGATTTCATTGCCAATGCCATCATCCATACTGTATGTACTGTTGAGTTGTTACTTGGAGAAATTACTCCTACATCTATACCATCCTTTATCCAACCAATAGGCTTATTCCCCTTCATATACATATGTTCATTATATATGTCTAAAGATGTATCAGGTGATTGTGACTTTAGTATATTACCTATATTTTTCAGATAATAAAATATAACGGCTTGTCCTTCTTTGACATATCGTACCGGCAATCCTGTTGATTCTACAACGATATTAATATACTCATCAAAAGAAAGTACTTTATTTCCCATCAGTACATTACCCTTAAAAATATCAGCTGCTCGATTAAATATTTCTATTAGTTGATGAATATCTATGTCTCTACAGGATGTTTTATTTGCATCAAACAGATCTTTGGCTTGGTCTACTTTTATTGATGGAGCCATAGAGCATTCAGCAATTGCTTTACCTGATAAATCTGTTACTGTATTTTTTTCTATGGTATAATAATCTTCATTACCTATCTTTAATGGAATACTAATCATAATTAATAAACCCCTTCTACAATTTTTCCAGCCATATCTTGGTTAAGTCTAGGATTCATGATTCCATCCCAAAATATACCATTTTCCTGTGAAGGCTTTATTCGTTCAGCAATATCACGCTCTACATAGTAAGGAATAAAGCATTCTGGAGTATATCTTCTCATTAATACCCTACCTGTCTCTCCATAGTTAACCTTAGAAAACAAATCATCTTTAGATACGACATCTATCTGGATATAAGGATAATTAGAATAATATCTCATATTATAATCATTCTCTTTACGTGGTATCTCAAAAGATGGACCGAATAATGCATTTCCATAGGCCCCCATAAATATGGCATTCTTATATATTTCATTAGTGAATATTTTCAATGTATCTGGTGATGTAGCAGTTCCAGAATTCATTATCATCTTTAAATCTAAGGCATCAACATCAATATACTTATATAATTCAGTCAGTATTTTAGATGTTGTAACTAAGCAATCAATTTTCTTTGTCTTTAGAATATCCACTATTTGCTCCATTATATGTTCCATATACAGATTAACTGCATCATACTTTTGGGCAATAACAAATTTCTTGAATATTCGCGTATCCATATCTATTGTATAAAATAGAGCATTTGTGTTTTCTGCCATACGCTTAATAGACTTCCCTACATAATGATTACCAGTTGGTCCTGCATATAATAAGCTATACCCTTCTCCAGTATATGAAAAGCCATGTTTTGTTATGAAATGATACCCCATAAAACCATAATCTTCAAATAAGCCCTTGGTATTAAATATTGCTGTCTTCTCTTTACCAGTCGTTCCACCAGTTACAGATAACATTAATTTTGACTTATTTTTGATAAGACTTTTTGGTACATAATATTCTACTGGATAATCTCGTAACGCTATAGTGATCTGATTAGTCACATATTCAGGGTCCCCTAACATTTTCAGATCTTCTTCGGTATGAATGTCTCTAATACAATTTAGATTGTGATTTTTTTGGTATTTCAGCCAGAATTCACTTCCACCATCTTCATCAAATACAACTTTCAACACATCTCTCAATAAATTATCTGGACTAAGATTGATATGTTTTCTCCATGGGACTTGTTCTAACATTAGCTAATCTCCTTTTTTAATAATTTTATTTCTGTTCCATTTTTAATTGCTTGAATATTCGTTTTTTCCTTACTTATGTGGATATTATTAATATATAATTTGTGAAATATGTGACAAGCATTTCTTATAGGTAATCTTTTTGAATTCTTCTAATAAATAATTTGTTTATTATAATTCCAAACTATAATCCTTTGCTTTCAGACATTATAGCTTATAATACTATTAATTAATGTTTTTTACATACTTATTATACATCTATAATGTTCTTATTATATTTATATGTAATATGAGGTAGTGAATTATGTAATAACATGCCGACTTTTATTAATCTTACTTTGTATTTTGACCTTGATACCTGACTTTACCTAGCTATCTATATATAAATGCTAAAAAAATTGCTCTTATAATTAGTTGATTTTTTTTACTGTTCGCAATTCTCTGCTTAATATGACATCAGATTTTGGGCGTAAAAAAACTTCAGCTTGGTGTGGCTGAAGTTTTTATTGCATTGTATTTATTTATAATTGCTTATTTATTAAGCTCTATATTTACATATCCTTGTGTGGTATTCCCCCAGAAAAAATGTATTTAACTTTTTGCCTTTGCTGAAATCCTTCTGTATTTGTTCAAGATTATATTTTAGTCTATAGTCCTTATTCCATAAAAATATGTTGTTATCATAAACATTTTCATGTGTAACACTATATTCTTTTTTCATTATCTTCGTCTCCCTCCTTCATCTACTTCTTAGGACTTTATTATTAAATATTGTATAAATGTGTTGCATGTTATTTGCTACTATCAAATAAAATCAAATCGTTACGCCCTTTATTTAGATTCTTAATCCTATCCTCAAAACCATTTAGAGAGAACAATACATATATCTTATCATAATCATCATAACCTTTTATGCTATCAGCTTTTTCAATCAAATTATAGAATACACTGTCTTTCATAGGTTTATTTAAATACTTACATTCACCAACTATAAGCTTCTTATTATCATTATCTATAGCAACAATATCTATCTCTACTTTGGAATCCCAATAACTTCCTATCTTACTTATCATAAATCCCAATTTCCCTGATTGACTAACCAACTGCTCCCTACATATATCTTCATATACAAAGCTCACATGATTATCTATGAGGTTATTCTTAATTTTATCAAGAACATACTGCGTGTTTTCCATCTCTAGCTCACTTTTATAAGGATAAACGAATCTAAACCAAAATTCTATAAAGTTATCCTCTATATAATACAATCCCTTCTTACTCTTACTTGGATTTTTTTCTGTTACCGGAACACGTCTTTCCACTAGGCTTAAGTCTATTAGCGTTTTTATATAAGGCGTAAGCTTCGTAGACGGAACTTCTAGTGATGATGCTATCTTGGATAGCTTATGATTATTATCAGCAATAGTCTGTATCATAGAGAAGTATGTCATAGTCTCTCTAACTTCTTTTTCTAATAAAAACGTTGGTTCTTCGTATAAAAATCCGTTCTTATCCAGTATCTCATTTTTGATATTCTCTAAAAAACCAAAATCATTATCAAAAAACTCTAGATATTTAGGCACACCACCTGTTACTGCATATAGGCTTACCAATTCACTAAAACTTAAATTACTAAAACCCTCTTGTATTTCAGTAAATTTAAGGGGCTTAAGCTTCATTTGACATGTTCTTCTACCATATAACGGACTAGAATAATGAAGAACTTGAGTTGTCATCATACTAATATAAGAACCACATAATATAACCATAATATTTTTATTCTTTAATATATCATCCCATATTCTTTGGAATATCGAAGTAAAAGATGGATTGGCGTTAACAAGGTATTGAAATTCATCAATGACAATGATTTTCTTATCTTCTGGTTTATAGTTAACAATTAACTCAAAGATATCATACCAATTATCAAAGTTGCTATTTTTAAGATAAGGCATATCAGTAAATTCAGCTACAGATGTTATGAATCTATTTTTATTTTTTACTTCAAGTTCAGATGTAGATAGAAAATAGAGTGCCTTCTTATCATTAATAAATTCTTTAATGAGTTTGGTTTTACCAACTCTACGTCTACCGTATATAACAACGAAGCTACTCTCTCTGTTATACTCACTACTTAACTTTTGTAATTCTGATTTCCTGCCTATAAAGCTCTTCATTATTATCACCCCTTTATAATTACAATTATTATAATCTTAATTATATTATATCACTAAGAGGGGGATTTTTATACCTGTTTATAATAAAAAACCTAAGAAATTGGAGTAGTTAGAAGTATGTGATAAAACTGCTGAATTAAATAAGTTGATCGCTTACTTCCATTAATGCAAAACCCAATAAGTTCCGTCCCTTCCATAGAAGAGGATTAATACTCCTTAATGTATATTGACACAAATAATTATTACTGATACAATCATATTAATATTAGAAATATTTATAACATTTTAGTATATTGCATTAATACAACTATAATTAATGTAATATTTTTACAAAATGTTTCTTATTTATTTAATCAAGGAGGATTTAAATTTATATGAATAGCAAAAAACTACCAATTACTAGGACACCAATTATTGGCTATGTAGTTCATGCCTTCCCGTTATCAATAATTTTTAATTATGATAAGTGTATGCCTTGGTTCTCTTGCAACTATATTCAATTGATATGTAATACTAAGCTAAAAAATAATTTTTTCGACTTTTTTTCTTTATGCACTGCAACAGAAATTCCATGGATTGGTTCTATATATCCTGGTATCCCATGGCTTAATACTCATTCAATAGATAATTACACATTAATCGACTGCAATATAAATATAAACCTATCGATTATTAATTCATTGATGAGAGATAACTATATAGTTTGTCATCTTGATGAATTCTATGTTCCAAACAGATATGCATACCAGAAAGAGCACTATTTCCATGAAAATATGATTTATGGTTTTGATAATGATAAGAAAGAATATGATATATTAGGCTTTGATAAGAAAGGTCTTTTTAATAGTAGCAAAATAAGTTATGATGATTTTGAACAAGCTTCAAGTGATCTAGCTTCAAAAAATCATGACATAAAACTTTTACATATTAAAGACGATTTTTCATATGATCTAGATTTGAATTGCATAAGAAATTCATTACTTGATTACCTTAATGGAAAGAACTCTAGCAGTAGCTATACTATACTAAGAAACCCTACCACAGACTTTGTATATGGAATTGATATATATGAGCAATTAATAAAATATCTCAAATTATTGCATAATAATGTGGTAGTAAATGATATTAGACCTTTCCATATATTATGGGAACATAAAAAATGTATGGTACTAAGAATAGAATATATCATGAATAAATTCAAAAGAACTTTATGTGATTTAGAAGCAATTCATAACGAATATCTAACTATTCAACAGATTTGCTTTTCAATACGTAATTTATTCTTAAAATATAATATAACAAAACATAGTGAAATTATAAATAAAATCATACCTTTATTAGAAGATGTTTGTGTTAGAGAACAAAAAATCATACCTAGACTAATTACAGAAATAGAACGTTTAGAAAAAGCCTAATACTATAAAATCAAAGGGGCTGTCGAATAATCCGCAGTCCCTCTACTTCCGATATTTTTATAATAATCATTGTTATTACTATATCAATCGTCCTTTTTTGCTAATGTCATTGAAAAAATATGTATGTTAGGACAATAAGGTAACTCAATACTTTTAATGGTTTTACTAGAATCAACTGCTATAATATTAGCATATAAGTGAACATCAAAATCATAACACTTTATTTCCTTTTCTTTAATGACAGCACCCTCTCCTATCCATGCTATTATATCATTAAATCTAGGTGACTCACCGAGCCATGAAGTCAAATATAATACTTTCTTTTCTTTAGTACCATCATTGTAATTAATTATGATGTCATTTGAATGACTACCAATATCACAACATCCTAAAATACAGATATTATCATAGTTCGTCCCATCTATTTGTTCTATATTTATTATTTGAGAGAAACATTCAATATTATCGTATGTATGATTCAAATAATCAGCCAATCTAAATTTCATGTTTTCTATTTCTAAGAAATCCATCTTTAAGTTCTCATTTAACACCAAAAATCTATTGTCCCCCAATATATTAGGATAAGATTTTTGATTATTTTCTTTATCTCCGATAGCATTATTATTAAAATGTGATGTTATATCCACATATTGATACTTACTGAATTCGCAATTTGTATACTGGGTAAATGGAGTAAACGGTTTTACAGATTCATTATTAACAAGCCTATATAACTCACTAATAATTTCTTCTTCAAAACTAGCTACTTCTTCTAACTTCTTGGTTACTTTTTCAATGTACTCTGATGAATTTTCAATATAATTAGCCTTTATTAACATTCCATAGACCATACTCCATACATTAGAAACGTATAATAATCTATCGATAATAACTTTTAAATCATTAATATCATATTGTTCCATCAAATACGTTAGTGACATAGCAAATCGTCGCCTATTTCGATATACCTCAGCAAGCTTTGTGATTGTTGGAGAATCAGATATTTTCTCTTTATAAGGTTCGATCTCTTTTTCCACATCAAAATACTGTTGTACATCTTTTGAAAATTTTATAATAGAATCAATCATGTTATATTTTTTTATACAGCTTAATTCTTTTTCTATTAAATCTCTCCAATCTACTTCCTTATCATGTTGTTTAAAATCAAAAGTTATAAATACTGAGTTCCCTTCTTCAAAATCTTTATAAGGCAAAGCCACTTTTTTATTGACAACATATGAATCTATACAATATATATTCTCATCATCTATGTCAGTTACAATACAAAAGTGATTTGAATGTTTTGCTTTGTAGCTTCTTATAATCCAGTGGCAATTAAACACATCCATTTTTATAATAAGAGGATTTTCTAGTTTTATTTGTTCACGTAAAAATTTTATTTTTTCTGTTAATGTATCTTTAGTGACAATGTTTGATTCCATACCGTGATACTTGGCTAAATATGCCCATTTTAAAGAGTGCATTTCTATTTTATCTCCAAGACTTCCCCATATCTTATTCTCATAGTATATAAATCGCCATGCATCTCTAAACATCAACCTATAATCATTATTATGATATTTAGCTATAGCAGCTATCAACATATCCAAACAATCATATGCTGGATTCTCCTCAATAACTATATTCATCATTTGACCCCCTCCTTTGGTAATACAGCTAACAATTCTGTCATAAGCTCGAATTCTTCTCGTTTCAATTTCTCAAGTTCACTGAGTGGCTTTTTTATATATTTAGGATTATTTTCCATTATTGACCTAATTATATAATTCTTGATCATAGAAGCTTTATTAGCTAGTTCTTTGGAGTATTTTAGTAAATCTTTATCTATCTTAAATACATTAGAGTCAATATAGTTTAGTCTTAGATGCATGCAATTCTTATGCTCCCATAGAATATAAGGTATTCTAATATCATTTTCAACTTTCCCATTAAGTAACTGATTAAAATAGTTGAATATATTATCGTAGGTCTTAAATCCATAGTTAAATGATGTGTTGAGAGTTTGATAAACCCTCAAATCCTCTGATGAATTTCGAGAATAAACATAATCCTTGATTTGTTTTCTGATATAGGGCAAATCTATTTCCATTGGAGATTCTTTTACTTTCAAGAGAACAATTTCTTGGTTGGTATATGTTTTCATATCATCGACAAAATCACGAAAAGATAATCGATTGCTTCCGTAATGCCCACTTTGATGCCCCACTGTATACAACATTTTTTCATTGGTATTACACCCGTAAATATAATGATAGGATGTACGGGGTTTCTTTAGAAACTTCTTCCTAAAATAATCCAGATCCTGAGTCAGTATATAATAATTATCCTTCAACATATTAATAATAAAATCTAGAATATCCTTTTTCGAATTAAAAACTATATCTGTTTTGAAGTATTGCATTTCCAATAAGGGGTTATTCCACCAACCATTGCAGATATTCCCCACATAGAATGAATAATCCAGAACCCCATATTCATCATAATTATTTGAACACATCATCTGGATATAGTGATTATAGAACCATGCCTTATTGGGTTCTTTTGTTAACATTATTGCTAATGGAAAAGCTATATGCATCCGACCTGTTAAAGGTGGTATTGCTAAAGGCAGTTTTATTTCCATATCTTCTCCCCTTTCGATCAATCCTCTGCAAAATTACTTTTCCTTCATACACTTAATTAATTTTAACCATCTTTCATGTCCAACTCCTACACACCCTGACACGGTCTCATTATCATTATCAAAATTGTACGTCTTGCTGAACTTAGTACCATGATAATTAAATGAAGCAAGGGCAATTTCTTTTCCATCAATATGTACAATTAATTCACGTTTCATTTGATTCATTAGTTGGAATTTTTTCCATGCTTTCACCTGGTTTGATGAACCAAAAAAATGATCAAAGGCTGGTTGTACAATTGCATTCTTATCAATGGTCAATACATACTGATACAACCACTCTTCAAATTGCTTTAGTGATTCTTTAACGTATGTTTCTGATCCAATAAAGATACATTCTCTTACATTGAACTCCCAGAAATGCTGCAACCCATCATGTTGTCCCCCTTCATATCGATACACTTTACCTTTCGCCGTAAGACACATATCTTCTGATATGACCTGATTTTCAAACATGGGGTAAACATGAAGACAAGCAGCAGGGGTCAAATATAACCCGCTTAGTTGTGCCGTTTCATCTGTTATCTCTTTCTCTGCTTCAATTTGTTCATAGTGGTCTGGATGAGCAACTGCAACTGCGGTCAATTGATGTCTATTCTTTCCAAAATACCCACTCTTCTCAAGTATGTCCCTTCTTATAAAAGAAGGTATTATGATATTTTTTGCATTGAATATCTTTAAGAACTCGCATATATCATTATCTAACTCTTCAATATGGCGACAATCATTCTCATCCACACAAAAGTATTCATTGTATAATATACTATAATTGTTATTCATACGACTCGCTTCCTCTCTACAGACATTTACGGCTTATATATATATGATCCGATCAGCTATTGCCAACGTGGATTCCCTATGTGTAATGGCTATAATGCATTTTCCTTGATCCTTCAATTCTTTTAATGTCTCCAATATAATTTTTTCCGATGTACTATCTAATGCAGCAGTAGGTTCATCCAATATAATGACCGATGCTTCTTTTAATAGACTTCTGGCAATGGCAATTCTCTGCTTCTGTCCACCTGAGAGATTTATCCCTTCTGTCCCAACGTCATAATTGATATCTAGCTCTTCGTGGATGGCTGCTTTTGATAAGGCATCCATGATTTGCTCCCTCGTAGCATCAAAATCTCCATACCTAATATTATCAAGCACTGTCCCTTCAAACATATCAGCCTTTTCTGACACGTATGAAACTTCCTTTCGCAACTCCTCAATAGAGAAATCTCTTATATCAACACCCTTATATAATATCTTGCCGTTATACTCTACAAAACCAAGCAATGCCTTGATAAGACTGGACTTACCACAACCACTTTGCCCTGAGACCATTACAATTTCACCTTTCGAGAATTCTAGAGTAATATTATCTAATATGGATTTTTCCCCATAGAGTACTCTTACATTTTCATACTTTAACAAAGGTTCATTTTTATCATCGTAAGTAAGAGCAATTCCATTGTTCTCATCATCAATATCCATAATCTCCAAGACACGATCCAAGGATATTTCATGTGATTTGAAGTTTGATACAGCTCTACCAAATCCTGATATATGCCCTACAATATCTCTACATAACTGAGTGACCAAAATCACTTCTGGAATAGACATATATCCCCTTACACTAAACAAGCATGCTACAGGTATCATAAGGGTGGAACATATATTAGTAAACAAGTCTAATGTAATTATTTTATATGATTCCATTCTCCCTATTTTATCTTCAACTGATTTGAGTTGTTCTGCCTTGCCTTGTAACTTGGAACTTATTTTTTTCTCAGCATTAATTAGGCGTATACTTATTTTCCCTCGTAATGTATTTTGATATAGATTCATGAAACCCGATTCGGCTTCTAGGTGCATACGATTAAGTTTTTTATGATATTTAACAAAAAATTTATTGAAGAAAATAATTAAAATACCAATAACTAAAACCATTACACCAATATAAATGTTTACTAAAATAATTGACGTGATATATCCTAATCCAACGATAATGGGATAAATGGATAGGACAACGTCATCTGTTACCATAGCCGCTGCTAGGTCTGAATCTGTGTTATATCTTGTCAAAGCTTCTCCATTATCATAGATTGCAGTTTTTGTTATTGAACCATTCTGTATTTTATTATAGATTTCTTGCTGTATATTGGTTCGTGCAGATAATTTGAATAATTTTATCAAAAAAGCTGTTATATATTCAAGTAGATTGGCTATTAATAAACAGACAAAAATGAATCCTAGGATTAAAATAATATCTTTTACGGTAATACTTGTATCCTGAAGTTTCTCAACATATAGTTCATATCCATAGGCATAAATTAAGCGAGCAACTAAAGTCGTCACTGGATAACCCAATATACCAACAACCCATAATATTGGACGTTTTTTAATAATTCTTATCATTTTCTTAGTAGCTTTCATATACATATACCTCTCTTATATTCATGTTAGAAACCCTAGGTCACATTTGTGCAAACATTTTACCATAGTCTTCATTCTTTTCCATGAGTTCCATATGTGGTGCATAACCAGCAATTCCATTATCCTTTATATATAAAACTCTATCAAATCTCTTAAAATCAATTCCACTATGACAGATTACAATAAAAGTCCTTTCCTTTAGCTCATTGAAGAAAACATCCATAATCCTATTAGTATTGTCTTCGTCTAAAGCTGATGTTGGTTCATCACATATATAAACATCACTATCATTCAAAAATGTCCTTGCTATATTGACCCTTTGATTTTGACCATTGGATAACATATGTTTACCGCTACCAAGAACCGTATCCAATCCATCTTCCAACGATGCAATATAGTCATTCAACTGTGCCTTGGCTACAGCTTTTTTTACATCTTCTATTTTTTTGTTTTCATCCACTATTCTGATATTATTATCAATGGTATCATCTATAATAAAGTTTTCCTGAGTAACTACAGCTATCTGCTCATAATACCTCTTCTTACTCATTTTATTAATAGCTTCTCCCATAAATTCTATGGAGCCTTCTTGTGGTTCATAGAGATTACATAATAACTTTAACAACGTGGACTTACCGCATCCACTTTTACCAACAATTGCGATTTTTTCACCTTTGTTTATCTTGAAGTTAATATTTTTTAGTACATAACTATCGGTATACGAAAAAGTTAAATTTTTTATATCATACACAATAGTACTATCATTGTGTTTACTTACATGTTCTTCCAATTCCTCTTGATCTTTATTATCCTTTAAATCTAATATACTATTTATACGATCAACTGATGCTTTAACATTTTGATAATTGACGGGTATGGATTGAATTATAGTTATTCCCTGTCCAACTATATCAATCAAGAAAATCATGGATACCAACTGTCCTAGCTGCAATGTACCGTTAATGATATTCTTAGCTCCGATTCCTAATACAAATAGAAATACAAAATAACCATTCATAGCTGCATAATAATTCATTATCCTACTAAAAACATACGATTTACGCTCTGATTTCTTTAAATCACGTAATTTGTTTCTATTATCATCCAAAAACTTTTTTTCCATATTGTATGCCTTAATCATCATTCTGAAGTTCAGGGAATTAATAAAATAGTTTATAACTTGTCCCTTGTTTTCTCTTTCCTTCATGGTGAGGGAATAAAGTCTTTTTGCCCAAATTTTATTTAATAGTAGCGTTAAAAACAATATGCCTATAATAGCTGCTAAATCAATCAGACTCCAACTTTCATAAAACATATAGATAATGTATGCAAGACACAGCCCCATTTTTACAGGTAATTCTCCTAATAGAAATAGGGTATCAAACCATTTTTTGAACCCTTCAACATCAGTAGACATAATGGACAATATTTTCTTATCATCCCTTGCTTCAAGTTCTTTATAATCAGAATAGCATATTTTTTCTGTAACCATTTTCCTTAGTCGATACAAAAATCTGTTCTGCACTCCAAAGGAGATCCTCTTATTTATGAAGCTTGTCAAAACTTGAATAACAACTGCAACAGCAATAAATATGGTATTTCGTATGATTTTCTCATGACTGGATAAATCAATAACAACACCTATCTCATAGGTATAAAAAAGCTGTGCCAAAGCTGCAATAAATGCCCCTATAAAAATCACTAACAACATAAATTTATAGCTTTTACCGTATATTTTGGCTATATTATGACTTACTCTTTTTCTCATACACACCCCTCTAACCTATTTTTGTTAGTAAGCTGTGTTCCTTCTATAATAATCAACCTATACACATGAAGGAACACAGCTATGTTATTAGAGACAATTTAATAATTCTTATTAACTATTTTTATTTCTTATAACTAAATCTACAATACTTGCTACATCTGAATAATTTTCCATACCATAGTCTTCGTAAGATACCTCAATATTAAAACTTTCTTCAATGAATAATATAAGCTCAACAACAAAAATGGAACTAAATTCATCAAAGGATTCTAGCTGGGTTGTTTCTGTAATCTCATCTGCTTGTAACTTTTCTTTAATATACTCTATTAATTTTACTCTAATCTCATCTTTATTCATATTCATTCTCCTCACTAAGCTGTGATAGTAGATCTTCCTTTTAATACATCTGATACAATATCACCTATTTTTTCTTGTCCTGTTATTTTGGTAATACGTCCTAATAGGGCTAGATATTTATCAATGAAATCACGAACCTTTTCTTCTCTAAATTCATTGGTATAATCAACTTTCATGACTAAGGAAAAATTCTTATTGGTGATTTGTATATCAATATCGTATTTAGCAAAGCTAACAGGAAGAATAATATCTTCAGAGCTTCTTCTTTTTCCTTCTACAATATCCATATTGGAGCTTTCATAATCAAACATAACGTTAAATAGTTTGGAACTACTATCTTTATGGTTTTTTCTATATTTCTCCACTATCCTATCATATGGATAGCATTGATTGGCTAAATCCTTATTCATATTTTGTTTAATCTCAATAATAAAATCACTTAATGACTTGTCTGCCATTGGATAATTTCTCATTGGAAGAGTATTTGTAAACATTCCCACGATATTCATAGCATCTTCGTGTACTCTCCCTATACATGGAACACCTAGGATTACATCTTCACTTGAATCAAACATATGTATTGTTAGATTAATTCCCGTTAGCAACATACAAAATAATGATGCATTATTCTTTTTAGCAGCCATTTCAAGATTATGTATAAGTTCATGATCCAATGTCATATTAAAGCTTCCAGCATGACCTTTTACATCATCTGCTATAAAATCTTGTAAATAATCCTCTCGTACATAATCTTTCAATCGTTCATCCCAATACGCTTCCATCTTCTTATATTCTGCTGACTGGGCAAAATCATTCTCATAAGCAATATAGTGCCTATACTGATATTTAACATCTGCTAAGGGTGATTGAGTTATGATAGCATTCAACTCTCTATTGATGATACTTGATGAATAGCCGTCAATGATGATATGATGCATATCAAAAAACAATACACAACCACCACATCCTAGTTCAATAACCGATACTTTAAAGAGTGGAGCCTTACCTAAATCAAATTTTGTTATTAATTCAGTATAGTCAATATCATTCATATCCTCTTTATGATAATAAGATATATCCGGTTCTATATCCTCTTCTACTCTTTGACTTATGGATTTTCCATCAAAATAGAAACTTGTTCTAAGGACATCATGTCGATTCATAAGTGTCTTGATACAATTATAAATATCCTCTTTGGTTTCCATTTGATCTAGTTTATAAGCAAAAGGAATATTGTATATTTTTTTATTCTTACTTGTTTTATAAACTACATACATTCTCTTTTGAGCATGGCTTAATTCACCTGACCACTTGGAATCTAAATATTTACTTAGGATACCCTTTTCTTCATTCAGAGGTAATTTTTCCACTAATTTATTATGAATGAACTCCGATAAAGTATAGATGGATGTATATTCAAATAGATTAGCTACATTTACCATATCAGAGTAGAGGCTATCAATATATCCATGCATCCTAGTTAATAGTATAGAATCGCCACCCATTTCAAAGAAATTATCATAAATATCTATATCATCATACCCTAGAATTTTTGAATATATCTTACATAAGTTATCTTGAATATCTTCAAGGTTGTTAGAAACAACTCTATTTTCAAGGTCTAACTCATCTTGCTTATCTATATTATTAGCTTTTTCACTATGTGGTAGAATCAGCAACTTCCCTTTTTTCACCTGAGCTACTTCGAATCCATCTTCTGTCAGTATACGATCTCCTTTGTGGCTATTTTTATAGATTCTCTTTAGTTTATTCATCTTCTCCTGAATATCCTCTGAGATTCTATTTCTACTATAATCACTGATAGCTAATAGATTCTCATTAATATTATACTGACCAATGATTACTTTTCTTACAGCACTTTGTAACAATCGGTCAAGATAATAGATGGCCTGTGAAGTGGTAATGGCTTTTGTAATGGTATCAACATTAATACCAAATCTTACAGACATACCAGTTTCCTTCCATGAAACCCAATTAATGACATAAGTTCTGTCACCTCTAGTATTTCGATAATCAACAAAGGCATCTAAATAAGAGTTAGCACCTACATAATCGCTTTGACCCGCTTCTCCTGAAAAAGTTACTGCTGAAGAATAAAGCATCATAAAATCTAATTTTTCATCCTTGGTTAATTGGTCAATTATCCATGTTCCCCTTATCTTAGGAGCTAATACCCTTGCAAATTCCTCTTTCTCTTTTCTCATTATATATCCAGCACCTGCAATTCCAGCTGAATGGAAAATACCATGAACCCTATCTACTTCTCCTTTTATCTGTTGATATACCTGTTTCATGCCTTCATAGTCCGAAACATCTACAGCATAAATGAGTACTCTGACACCATTTTCTTCTATTTCTTTTAGAATAGCTACCTTCTTTTTATGCTCATCACTTAGGTCATTGGAATTCCATTCTTCTCTAGGATGGAAACCATTCCGTCCAAGTAAGGTAACACTTCTACATCCTTTTTCAGATAAGTATTTTGCGGTTTCAATACCTATGTCACCTAAACCACCTGTGATGATGTAGTTGCCATCCTCTCTAATGATATCTCCCTGAGGATTGACTGTTTCTTCAGTGAAGTATTCCACATATCGTGTACCTTCTCTAAATCCAACTAAATAAAGTTTCTTATCCTTATTGAGGATTTCATCTACTACACATGGCATATCTTCAGAATTTTGAATGTCTATTGCTCTACACTCAATATTTGGATATTCTTGTTCAATAACCTTACCAATGCTTAGTACTACAGCGTTTTCAGGATATAATGTTTTTTCATTCTTAGAAATACTATAAGCGTCTTGTGATAAAATAATTAATTCAAGATTCCTGCTATAATGAGTATTAATCATGGCTTTAATTATATTAATAATATGATAAAAACCATTCTCTAAGCTTTCTTCAATCTGTTCATACAACTTGTCATCCTTTATTTTAGTATTGTCGCTCTTATTATTTCCCTCACTAATGGATGCGAGATGAATGATCTTATCTATATTATAAGAATGAATGTCCTCAAATAATTGTACACAGGATTCTATGGAAGTATTTACTCTATAGATTGCATCATCTATTTTCTCATAGGCTTCTCCAAGGAATACCTGAATCACATGAATACCTCTTTTAGTTAGAATCTCTGCTATATTTTGCATAGCTGAATAATTACTGTGGAAGAGTAAATAGGTTTTCCCCATCTGGCTATCATCTATGTTACTTTCCTGATAGTCTTCTTTCGTCCACTTCATGGTGTAATAGAAACTATCAAAATTCACACTATCTATTTCATCCGGATCAGCAGGAGGTGCAAACCAACAATGCTCTTTCTTATAAGGATAAGTTGGTAAGTGGAGATGATGCCCCTCTTTCTTGAACAGTTTGATCCATTCAATATCAGCGCCTTTTGTATAAGCTTCTAATAATTTTTCCATAGTTACAGTATCCTTATTATGTATAACAGCTTCTAACAGTTCTGAAGCTCTATGATTTAACGTCTTATGTTCTTCCACTGTAAACTCAAAATCTTCTCTGCTTTTTTTATTCTCAGATACAATGGCATACTTTCCTTGATGAATTCTATGATGATTATCATCCCCATCTAGATATGCTCTTAATGAAGAAATAAGTTCACTCATACTACTAACACTAAATCCTACTCGATAATTATAGTGACCTCTTCCTGTAGCAAGGGTATATAGTACATCATAGGTATGTTGATCTTCATTGAGACAAAGCCATTGTATTAAATTCTCTGCTATTGTTCTCAATCCCTCTTGGTATTTCGCTGAAATAACAAAGATAGTAGGACTCTCTTCTATTACTTCTTCATAATCAACCTCTGGAGCTTCCTCAAGAACAATATGACAATTGGTTCCGCTCATTCCTAAGCCTGTAATTCCAGCTCGCCTAGGTGTATCCGCCCTTTTCCACTCTCTTTTTGAGGCACTCATATATAAAGGTGAATTAATGAAATCTATGTTCTTATTAGGCTCTTGGAAAAATACTGTAGGAGGTAACTCACCATACTTCATCATTAATAATACTTTAATGATGCCACTAATACCCGATGCTTCGTTGAGGTGTCCAATATTTGGCTTAATTGTTCCTAATGCACAAAATTGTTTTCTGTCAGTGAAAGCTTGAAAAGCATGGGTAATACCTTTAACCTCAATAGGATCTCCTA
This sequence comes from Vallitalea sediminicola, assembly GCF_054408565.1. Classification (NCBI taxonomy): domain Bacteria; kingdom Bacillati; phylum Bacillota; class Clostridia; order Lachnospirales; family Vallitaleaceae; genus Vallitalea; species Vallitalea sediminicola. The sequence goes on along the minus strand of NZ_BTPT01000011.1, from coordinate 27,712 downwards.
AAGCAGTACCAGTACCATGAGCTTCAATGTAACTGATTGTTTCTGGTTCTATACCCGATTGAAGCCAAGCCTTTTGTATGACCTCTGATTGGGCAAGATAATTAGGAGCAGCTATACCAAATGAACTTCCATCCTGATTAGATGAACTTCCCTTAATTACACCATATATACTGTCTTTATCCTCTATAGCTTTTGATAGAGGTTTTAATAAAATAGCACCAACACCTTCTCCAACAGCAGTACCCATAGCCCCTTCTGAAAAAGATCTTGTCTTTTCTTCACTAGATTCAAATCCAACTGTGAATCCGCCAGCTAGTGGAGACATTGTTATGGATGCGCCTCCGACCAAAGCCATATCACATTCTCCACTCCTAATTTGTTGACATGCTGTATGCATGGCTACTAACGAAGAGGAACAAGCTGTATCAATAACCATTGTTGGTCCCTTCAAATCATTCACATAAGCTATCCTGCTTGCTGCCATACTTACTTGATTAACTGGTAGTGACTCTCCAAATAATTCTGAATCCAATTCATACAGAATACGACTATACATATTACCTAGATTGGCTGTATATCCAAGAAAAACACCTGTATTACTTCCCCTTATTGTCACTCCCCCATATCCTGCATCTTCAATTGCACTGTTACAACACTGCAAGAAAAGTCTATTGATAGGGTCAATTAATTTTGCTTCTCTTGGTGACATATTAAAGAGTTCGTAATCAAATTTATCAATTTCTTCTAGATAGGCACATTTGTTGAATCTGATATCTTCTTTATCCATCCCCATATAGCGAAAATGTTTTCTTAGATCTTTTGCCCTTTCTTCTGGTATTTCCCTGACTACACTGACTCCATTGATAATCATTTCCCAATATTCATCAATATTTTTTGAACAAGGGAGATCAATTCCTATACCAATTACTGCAACATCCTTTTCGCCGTAGTGTAGTGGTACATTATTCACTCTCTTCTTGGATTCCTCATCTCTTCTAGAGGTTATATCTTGTTTGGAATCTACATACTCTGATAATTGTCTTACATTGGGATAAGCAAATAAATCCGTTAATTGTAGCTTTTCTGGATAATACTCATTGATAATCTTAAATATATGTCCCATCAAAATGGAATCTGCTCCCATTTCAAAGAAATTATCATGGATATCAATTTCTTCATATCCCAATACTTCTTGACATGCATAGGCAATCTTCACTTCAATGTCTTTGTACTTGGAATCCTCAGTACCTGATATCATCTTTGGTCTATCAGTACCCGCTTTTTTCTTGTTCTTATCCTTTAAAGCGGTTAACTGCTCTGTAATATAATCAGAATACTTAATGGGATAATTGTTCATCATCAAAGCTATTTGACTGTCAAAGTTCAATTCACCAACTATTACATTGGTGCAATTGCATCCCAAAACATCTAGAAACCCTTTTATTCCGTCTTTGGTTGTAATTGTTTTGAATAATGTATCAATGGAAAAATTATGCTCCACTGACATACCTATTTCAGACCATGTTGCCCAATTGATGGTATATGTTTTACCACATCTATTAGCCTTTCTATATTGACTGAAATAATCAAGATAGGTATTTGCCGCTGTATAAGCGGATAATTCAATACTAGTGAAAATAGTAGCAATAGAAGAATATAGAACAAAGAAATCTAATTTATCTTCCTTAGTCAATTGATCCAAATTCCAAGCGCCATATACTTTTGGTTTAAGCATTGCATCAATATCTTCTACAGTGGTACTTTCAATTAACTTTCCACCACCAATTCCAGCTGCATGAATGACACCATTGATTTTTCCATATTTCTTTCTAACATTGGTTAATATCTCTTCCATTCTATTATAACTAGATATGTCCCCTTTGTAATATTCAATGTTTCTTGCCAAGTGAGCCAAGGTAGTATATCTATTATACTTTTCTATCATTTTTTTCTGACTAGGATCAATGTCACCATTAATAGGAAGTTCACTTCTACCAATAATAATTATTGTGGCTTCTTTTGTAATTTCACAGATTTTCTTGGCCGTTTCATATCCAATTCCACCTAATCCACCAGTAACAATATAAACGCCTGTATCAACTAATAATTCGCTACTATCTTGACCTGTTGGTACGATTTCTTTTAACCTTTCAACATATCTTACGTTGTTTCTATAGACTACAACCTCTTCTTTATTCTTGGAGTTAATCTCCCCAATAAGATAATCAAATGTTGTCTCTTTTTCATAATCCAGAAAACAAAACTTAATCTTCTTCAATTCTTTACTGATACATTTACCTAATCCTAAGGCTGTCGTATTCTGAGGATTGAGGCTTTCTTCATCACCAGTAATACTAATTCCATTCTTTGATAGAACTACTAATTTTACATTTGATTGATTCTCATTATTATAAATAAGCCTAGTCAACCATAGTAAAGTATGAAGATTATTCTCCTGCATTTTCATAAGCTTCTCGATGTCATCTGATTCACATTCATATAATGAATATATTACGTGAGAAGCTTTTTTCAATTTCTCCTGAACTTCTTCCTTCTGTTGCTCTAATTCATGAACATCTCTTAACAAAACAGTTTCACAATTGCTTTTTTTCTTCTTAACTGCTTGCTTTATTTCCTTTAACTGACTTTTATCCCAAGCTATGACTAAAGTATTTTCTGGAGCATTGTTTATATTTATAATATTATCCATTTTAAAATCTTTTGTATAATATAATTTTTTCTTATTTTTGTAAACCTTCTTAGGCAACCATAATCTTGTTCGTTGGAATGGGTATACTGGCAAAGGCTTGTGAACACCTTTATATTCCCTGTACATCTTTTCCCATTGTGGATTAGCTCCCATGGTGAAGGACTGACATACGTCTTCCAAATCCCTATTTTCCAAAATCTCTGATTCTAGAATTCCATTAAGCTTGCTTGTTAATTCATTAATCTGCTTTAACCTGGCTTTGCGGCTTTTATAGTCACTATTATCTCTTACTATGGTATGATAATATATTTTTTCATTTGGATATTCACTCAAACCATTTTTATTAATGTATTTTAATTTGCTTAATAATTCTTCCTTATCTGCTACGACAAATGCTATTCTTTTATCATAAATATCATTATATAGATTGACGTTATAACAGAAATTATAATAATCCAACTGATCATTGTTTTCTCTTATATAATCCAAATATTGCTCAATCTTACCCTTAAGACTGTACTCCGATTTTGCAGAGATACTTACGAGTGTTGGCTTATTAACTGGTATTATTTTCTCTTCCTTATTAGGATTATAGGCTTCCAATACAACGTGGCAATTGGTCCCACTTAGACCAAAAGCACTAACTCCAGCAATATATTTTTTCCCATTATCTATGTAGCTACGTGATTCAGTATTTACATAGACAGCCGAGTTAATAAAATCAATATTTTTATTAGGTGTCAAGAAATTAATTGTGGGAGGAATCGTATTATGTCTCATGGATGCTACTACTTTTAGTAACGCAGCTAATCCTGAGCACTCATACATATGTCCTAAATTACTTTTCGATGCCCCAATGGCACAAAATTGTTTTCTATCTGTAAATTCACCAAATGCTTTATTGATACCTTGTATTTCTATAGGATCCCCTAATCTTGTAGCTGTACCATGAGCCTCAATATATTGTATGTCTTCTGGATCAATATTTGCCTTGTTCCACGCATCCACCAATACCTTAGACTGTGCTACTGGATTAGGTGCTGTTAATCCTGAAGCTGTACCATCGTGATTAATTGAAGTTCCTTTGATAACCGCATATATGATGTCTCCATCTTGTTCTGCTTGGTCTAGTGACTTCAAAAGAATGGTACAACACCCTTCTGCAATAGAAGATCCATCTGCACCTGAGTCAAAGGTTCTTGTCTTACCATCTAGAGCCTCTATTCCTATTTTCATATTGTCCATGATTAGAGGCATAACATTAAGCTTAAGACCTCCTGCAACAGCCATTTGGCAATTGCCTGAAATAATATGCTCGCATGCTTCATGAACAGCAACAAGACCCGAAGAACATGCTGTATCCATAACCATAGTAGGACCTGTTAAATCAAGCAAATGTGCTATCCTTGCTGGAATCAATGGCGCCATATTACCAGTCATAGAATAAGGTAATAAATCTGGATGATTCAATGCAATATCCACAATATAATTATCCTTGAAGGAAGCTGATGTATAGCCTAGGAATACTCCTGTCTTTGACTGTTTAAGTCGCCCGGCGGTATAACCTGCATCATCAAATGCGCTCCTGATGGTTTCAAGGAAAATACGTTGAGCCGGATCCATTAATGAAGCTTCTCTAGGAGATAGCTGAAAAAACTCGTTGTCAAATTCATCTATTCTTCCAATATAGGAACCTTGATAGAACTGAGGTTCTTTATCACTATCGTGAAAAAGGTTGACTAATCCTTCAGCATCTTTTGCCCTATACTCTGGGAAGTCCTCAGAACAGCCGATTTTGTTCTTGATAATCTCCCAGTACTGTTCTAAATCCCTGGCACAGGATAATTTCAATCCTATGCCAATAACAGCAATGTCTTTTTTTTGCTCTATCCTTTGTTCTTTCTTCTTGTTTTCCATGCTTATCTCTCCCCTAGCCAATTAGAGTTCCCATTTCTTTTCTAACATGTACCCTCTCCACAATATATTCTGCCAATGTCTCAATGGTTGTGTATTCAAAAAGCTCAGCGATGGAAATACAATCACCATATTTTATATTAATAGCCATATGTAATTTAGCTATTTGAAGAGAGTCAAGTCCCATAGACATAAATGAACCACTATAATCAAGTTGATGATCTACAACGTCTTCTAAGGTTTCTGCAATAAAATCTTCAATAGCAGATACATCACACTCAATAATATTATTAGCTTCTTCCATTACCTTAGCCAATGTACCTATTTGATTGTTGTAATCACCTCTTATATAATTCTTTATTAACTTATAACGTTGCACTTTCCCACTAACAGTCATAGGGATATTATCCACCAATACAAAATCGTCAATATATATTCCTAACATATTGTTCATATGAGATAATACACTTTTTATTTTACTAACCAGTATTTCCATAGGAGTGTTTCCTTGTATGAAACAGATCACATTATCATTGACATCATCCACATTCTTACGGTATCCATGAATGATAATTCTCTCCTCCTTAAAAATATCTAGCTTCTGAATATATTTTTCAATATCATTGTCGTAATAATTTTTACCGTTATATATGAACATCTCTTTATAGCGTGCTGTAATATGTAGATTCCCATCATAGATAAATCCGATATCACCTGTATTGAACCATTCACCTATAAAATTTTCATCCCGTTCACGATTGTAATAATTATTTAGTACACAATTTCCTGCAATAAATATTAAACCAACGCGACCATCCTCTAATGTATTTCCATCCAAGTCAACGACCTTCAACTTGAAAGCAGGAAGAGGCTTTCCTACGCTAATTATTTCTGAAGCCAGAGGATTATCATCTGAAATAATCTCTATGGTATTACCAATACTCATGCTCTCTTTACTAACAGATATTTTCTTAATGCAGTCCTCATCTGTCGTAACTGAAACAGCCAAAGTACCTTCCGTTAATCCATAAGCTGGTGATAATGCAAATCGCTGGAACTTACTTTCTTTCATGTACTCAGCAAATTGATTGCATAAGTTAATGGATATAGGTTCTGCTCCTAAGAACATTGTGTGTAAAAAGGAAAAGTCCCACTCCCTCTTTACTCCTTTTTCCTGTAGTAGCTTAATAATAAAATTAAGGTAGAAATTAGTTCCAGATGCAATGGTTCCTTTAACCCTATTGCAATAATCCAAATAGAATACAGGATCTTTTACCACATATTGTGTATCAATAATGTGAGCATTATGCTGATGTCTAATAGGTATAAACATATTAAGGAACAAGCCAAAATTATGATATAAAGGAATCCACGTAACAAATACTTCTTCTCCATACAAGTGTCTACTTGAATAAATATTATCAACATTTTGTATGATTCCTAGATTGGTTATTCCCACTCCTTTAATATCACTTGTTGATCCTGAGGAAAGTTGAATATAGACTATATCAGAATCACACTCTTCATCACCTAAAATGGCATCCTCTATATTTGTGTATGTTGTTTCTTTTAACCCACTCTCAAGTCCATCTGTCATTTCTGTATTCCAACATATACAATCTTTGAGAGATAATTCTCCTTGATTAATTTCTTGGCTTAGGGCTTCATCATCTGTGACAATGAAAGCATTATGACAAACCTCCAGGACACAACTTAGCTTATCTATATCATCTCTTTTAATACTTACTGGGGCAGCAATAAAATCCCCTAATATACATGCCCAAAGTGTTATATAGAACCACTCTGAATTATCCATGGATATAATGACTTCATCTTTTGGCCTAATACCTCTTTCATATAGATAATTCTTCATCCACAGACTTTGTCTAAATAAATCACGATAACAGGTAAAGTTTATATTTTCATGGGAATGAACAAAGTATGCTCCCTTTTCCTTTTCTTCTCTAAGGTTATAGAGTAACTCTTTCACTTTTTCCATATTTTTTTATTTCCCCCTTCCCTTTTTTAATTTTAATAATTGCTATTAACTCAACCTTCTAATTTATTTACTATAACGTTAATAGTGTCTTTCATATTCTCAAGGTGAAAGAAATGTCCTCCATTAATCTTACATATAGTACACATTCCACTAGTAGTCTTACGCCACTCAAGAAGTTCCGAATTTTTGATAGAACTGTCTTCTGTGCCACTTAATATTGTTATATCACTTTCAATCAATTCATTTTCTGTAGGATTTTGATATTCCTCAATAATGGCAAAATCGCTTCTGAATATTTTTAGATACTTATCCAAAAATTCGGTAGAATTTATTATTTTCTCGCTAGTACCACCGATTTCCTTAATTCTATTCATAAATTCTTGATCTGTCATATCTCTATAATTCAGCTCTTCTTTCTCAGTTAATGGAGACCATCTACCAGAAAAAAATATATGCACTGGTGGCTTCATCCCCTTCTTTATCAATCTAAAGTACACATGATAAACTAACCAGCAGCCTAGGCTATGCCCAAATAAAGCATATTCTTCATCATCTGATTGATAGTTAATTATATCCTCCACCAGATCATCTACTGCTTCATCAAAGCAACTATATAAGGCTTGATCAGACTTAGCTCCTCTCCCTGCCAATTCTAGAGGAACAATTCTAATATTATCTGTCATATGTATCTTCCATTGATAATAGTTGAGTGCTGAACTTCCAGCATGTGGAACGCAGTATAGTATCATACCAACCAATCCTTTCCCACAATAAATAAAGTGTTCGTTACTATAATCATGCCTTTTGAGAATAATATTCTTCTAACAGATAATAATTACTTGTTTCATCCAGCAATTGTTTTATCCAGCTTCTTCGTTCTTCATCTGGTACTCTTTTTGCCTTCATGATATTCTCAAAATATTGTAGTGCCATTTCCAAATCAGTTTTTACAACCTTTCTATGACTATCTTCAATATCTTTATGTAGTTTTTTGATACAGTTATAATTATCGACTACACCTTTTTGATAATCCTCACTGGATACATTATCATTCTTAGTAGCTACTGCAATACCAAGGCAACGACTCATGAAATCCGGAATATCCTTCTTGTAATTTTCATCTGCAAGAAAATTCTCATGAAAATATTTTCTATCCATTTTCTTACCAAAACAATAGGCAGTCATCCCTGGGGCTATGTTTTCGATAAGGCTTGTTACTAAATTCTTAGGTCCCATTTCTAAAGCAACGGATACACCATATTTCTTCATACATTCAATTATTCTCTTCCACTGAACAGGATGTGTAAGATGCTTTGACATCACTTCTGGAATGAGTTCTTTATCACTAAAAGGTTTACCCTGTAAATTAGTGATTACAGGTATTCTAAAAGGATAAAACTCAAATCCACAAAGGTAGTCATAAAATATTTTCTCGATACTTCCCATTAAAGGACAATGCATAGGTGTACTTGTGATGAGTGGTGTTATCCTTGCATCACTATCAAGAAGCTTCTCTTGCATTGTATCAATACCTTCATCTGTTCCGCTAATGAGTATTTGATTATTGGAACTCTCACAGGAAATATATACGTCTTTATTCAACTTGGAATCCTCAATTAATTGTTCCACCGTATCAAAACCCACTTCTTCAGCAATCAACATAGTTCCTAGATGTTGTTTATAGACATCTTCTAGTAATTCTCCTCGCCTCATAAGTATCTTGATACCATCTGAAAAGCGAACAGCACCTGAGGTAATGAATGCTGCTATTTCACCTACGCTATGTCCTGCACAGAATTGTGGAGTCATTCCATATTCATAGAAATAAGCACGGGCAATAGCGACACAAGTGGTTGTTACTGCCAATTGCATATTCTTCATTTTGCTCAGGGTCCCAAGGCTACTTTTAAAGCATAAGTTAGCTACATCTACTCCTGATATATCACTTGCTTCCTCATAGGTCTGCCTACATATCAAATAATTATTATAAAAAGATTCTCCCATTCCCACATATTGGGCTCCTTGACCTGGAAATACCATAGCTATCTTATCCATATATCCTCCTTATCTCATCCTCTTCATATTCAGGAAGATCTGTAATCAATGTGACATATTCAGGCATCTTTTGTATTCTACTCAAGTCATTTTTCATAAGAGTATAATCCTCTTTGTTTTCAAAAACTTTGAACCCTGCCAAATTGTATGTGAGCTGCATCATCTTATTCTTCTGAGTTGTAATGAACTTAGCATACAATTCTCTATCAGCTGTCTGAGCCATATTCATGATATAATTAAGCAAAATGGTTCCTATACCTCTGGACATGACTCTACATGACATGATAAACAATTCCAGTACCCATCGTTCATTACTTGTGTCGATTAAGATAATGCCTATTTTTCCATAAGTTCCGTACTTATCATCTAATCCTACAATCAATAATTTGTGTTCATCCGAATTCTGCATAAGTTTTAATTCTTCATAGGAATAGGTATACCCTGTTGTGTTTAATTGATTTGTTCTCTCTGTTAGTTCGATTACCCTATCCAAATCCTCATCTTTTGCATTTTGGATACTAATCTTCATATCTAAGGATGCCAAAAAATCTTCTTGTGGTCCTTGATATGTCTCTTCAACTTTCTTTCGGTGATAATCAGCTATGTACATCTCTCTTCTTTTCATTGAATCCTTTGTAATGAAATCAGGAATGAACATATCCATATCCAGTATATCTGTCAATTCATCTGCATCAATACACGTAACTTCTGGTATAGAAGTCTTTACCTCATCTCGTTCAAAATTCTGATCATCGATGAAGGCAATTGTATTCGCACCAATATTCAAACAACGAATAATTTCTTTTACAGCTTGAGACTTACTACTCCAGCTAATCTGAGGGTATAAAAAATATTCTTTTATGCCAAGTTCATCTAATTTAGCCATAGCATCTTCATAGTTGTTTTTACTTGATATAGACTGAAGAATACCTCTATGGTCAAGTTCTTTGATTATGCAGAGAACATGGCTTTTCAATATTACTTCTTTATCTTCAATAAGAACTCCTTCCCATAAAGTATTATCTAGATCCCATACAACACATTTTATTTTATTATTTTTATTGGACATCTAACATGACTCCCTCCTACTAAGTTAGTTCATCTTCTTTTCAATAATATCCATAATCTTATTTAGAGTATTAAAATTATCCATATTCAATTCCACTACATCTATAGCTACATCAAATTCCGTTTCAATGAATGTAATGAGTTGCATAGCAAACAAAGAATTAACGAAACCTAAATCAAAGAAATCATCATCATCTCCTAATGTCTCTACATTTTTTTTCCCAAAGAACTTTCCTAAAAACGTTTTTAATTTTATACTAATATTTTCTCTATTCATCTTCATTCTCCTTCTCAATAATTATAGACATAGAAACCCTTGCCGCTTTTTCTACCAAGCAATCCGGCATTAACCATTTTCTTTAATAAAGGACAAGGTCTATATTTACTGTCACAGTAGCTTTCGTAAAGTACCTCTACAGAAAACAAAATCGTATCAAGACCAATTAAATCCGCCGTCTCCAATGGACCCATTTTGTGTCCAAAGCATTGTTTGAAGATTTTATCCACATCTTTTGGTTCTGCTACTCCCTCGTGTACCAAAAATATAGCTTCATTAACTGTTAGCATCAATACACGATTGGATACGAAACCTGGAAGATCATTGACTACAACGCCTTCTTTTTCAATTGTTTTTAATAAATTAAGTGTTGCTTCTATTGTCTTATCTGATGTGTGGTATCCCTTTATTACTTCAACAGTTGACTTGATATGCGCTGGATTCATATAGTGAGATCCTATGATATTTTCTGGTTTATGCATAAGTGCGCCTACTTGTGTAATGGAAAAACATGAGGTATTAACTGCATAGATTGTGTCTTCCTTACATATTTTGTTTAATTGCAAATATACATTCTTTTTTATCTCCCAGTTCTCAGTAACATTCTCAATAATATATTCACAGATTTCAACATCCTCAAGCTTAGTTGTGAATGTTATACGCCCAAGAATATTATCTATTGTGTCCTCACACTTTTTCCCATACATACCTTGAAAACGATAATCTGTTTTTATCTGTTTCATAGCTTGTTCCAATACGTCTGTTTCTCTATCTACCAACACGATGTTATGACCATATTGAGCATAAGCTAATGCGACACCTCTGCCCATGACTCCTGCTCCTATTATGCCTATGTTCATAGGTTGATTGCCTCCTTAAATTTTTCATAATATTTATTTTCACTAATCATTTTGTCCAATTCAACTTTTAAGAAAGGTGGTAACGTACTAAAATACATCTTTGATTTAATTTCCAATTTCTTACACTCTCTCTTATCTTGTAACAGCTCTGTATCATTTATTTTCAGGTGAATATAGTAGAATATAGCTCCTAGAGAAATTTCATGTGGATTATAATCCTTGACTAAATGTTCATACTCTTCTTTATTACTCCACATATTCAAACTAACATTTCTCTTTGCTGGAACCTTTTCGTTATAACATTGGTGGTTCATAAGTTCAACCCGTTTCCCATCAATATACATAACTTTGATATCCTTTCTTAATGCAAAATTAAAGGCTTGTTCAATGTTATTAATTATAGGCTCACCTTTATCATTTAAGGATGTATTGCATATAATAGGAACTCCTGTGATTTCATTGAAGTTTTCCATCACTTGATATATTTTCTTCTGTCTACTGGTTTTATCTATACTTTGAAGTCTCGCAGTTCTATTTTCATGTACAATGGCAATGACTTCCTCATCCTTATCTTCCCGAATTTTTGATGCATGTAGCATATAAGGTGATTCGAAATCATTCTCGAACCATTCGTGAATCTTATCTTTTATAACAATAGGGGCAACTGGGCGCCACCACTGTCTTTTCTTGATATGATTGAGTATATCCTTGGTTTCCTGCTTTCTAGGGTCACCTAGTATACTTCTTGAGCCAAGTGCTCTAGGTCCTATTTCAGCACCATTTTCAATCCATACAAGGGGGTATTCTATTATATCCATAGCTGCCTGTTTTGGATCAAAGTCACTCATACTTTTTATGAACTGGCTATAATCATCTAAATGAAATTCATTTAAATCACTTCGGTCTCCCAAATAGGCGTCTTGCAATTTAAAGTTGAACGATCCATTTGATCTATCATAGAATGCATATAATCCAATTCCTAATGCCATACCACTATCACTTACACATGGTGGTGCCATAAATCCTTTGAAATGATACTTGTTCATCAAATAAGTGTTACAAGGACAGTTCAAAGCAAATCCTCCAGCTACAGCTAGATAAACCTCTTTTGTATCAATTCCATATTCTTCTATAAACAGCCCTATATTGTGTTCCATAATATGATAGGACATTTCTTCAATTATTTTCATTACCATACTTATTTTATTTTCCTTCTCACTAAATCTTGGGTCAAAATAATTAAACTTATTGCCTGCATCTTCTTCGGTTAAATTATCCACGAAATCTAATAAAACATTGATATTATCACATACATCTTTTGGTACTTCTATATTGCTGTATAACAGTATATCTTCCATGTCATAGTAGGCAACACTTTTGCTTGCACTGGCTAGTGCCATCAAACTTCCTTCTCTCATGGAATAATGACAGCTTATAAATCCCCACAAAATACCAGGGGAGCATACTGATTTCAATTCAAACTGACCTTTTTTATAGTCAGAATAACATCCTATAAATGGAGAACGGGTGAAGGCTACTGTATCAGATACAATGTCTGAACCTCCATCAACTGAAAGTACCAATACCTTTTCATTATGATAGATTTCTGTGTCCATAAAAAGGCAAGAAGATAGGTGACACATTGAATGATAGGTAAATTCAGGATAACGCTGGATAGACATATATTCATCCTTATCTCCTAGTTCAGGTGTTCCATATACTTCTATGATATCTTCCATACTCAACCCATAAGCTACTAATAAATCATTCATCAAATCATAGAATTGGTTCTTATCAAAAAAACAAGATTGATGCTTCTTCATACCACTTAGTCTTTCTAACTCCCAATAATGCATTAACTTTACTTCTTTTTGCTCTACCTGCCATAATGCTATGTTTTGATCATGTCTATGAGCAAACTTATATATATTACCTAGAGGATCAATTTCAACATATGCAGATAAATAATAGCCATCTTTTAATTCTTTTTTCATAATTTAACCCTTCTCTCTTTTCACCATTATATATATACATTGAACTTAAACATCTAAAAACTATTTTAATAAGTTCAATATATTACCTTGTTTATAAATTTGACTTATATAGATTCTTCTACTTCATCAAAATCTAATTCCTTTTCTTTTATTTGACTAAAGATATCATATAGTAAAGTAGTTCTTTTTCTCCGTAGAATGCCTACTTTAGTCATAAACATCTTTGTTTCCACAGCACTTTTCAATGCACTACGCTTATTATCATGATCACTGATCCTATCAACTGGTATTCCCCACATTATTTTAGTCATAATTAATTCATCGTTAATATTATAGGGATTGAATTTGTTATATAATTGCAGGTACTCTTCGTTACTCTTCCACTTGCCCAAAGTTAATTTTCTACGTAACGGTTGTAGTTCTGTATAATTTTCATGATTTCTTAATCTTATTCTATGTCCATTAACATACATTAAATTTATTTTCTTTCTTAAGGCAAAATTAAAGGCTTCATCAATACAATTAATAATCGGCTCACTCTTATCATTTAGAGATGTATTACATATTATGGGTACTCCAGTCATTGAATAAAATGCTTCCATTAATTGATACAATCTTTTTTGCTTAGTATCCTTATCAATTGTTTGTAATCTTGCTGTTCCATTAGAATGTGCAATGGCTATGACTTGGTCCACTTTTTCATCCTTTATTTTGATTGTATGTAGCATATATGGTGACTCGTAATTGTTTTCAAACCAGTCTCCAACGCATTCCTTTAATACAATTGGCGCAACTGGTCTCCACCATTGCCTTTTTTTTATAGTATTTAGGACATCTTTTGTTGCTTGTTTCCGTGGATCACCCAATATACTTCTTCCTCCTAAGGCACGTGGACCAATTTCTGTATGACCATCAAACCATACAATCGGCTCATTTATTAAATCTTCAGCAGCCCTACTTGGTTCAAATTCTTCAATAGAATGGATAAATCCTTCAAATTCATTATTTTCAAGAAACACTTCTAAGCTATCACTTTCCCCGCAATATGCTGATTCTAGCTTAAAATCAAATTTCCCTTCTGTCTTATCATAAAATGTAAAAAGTCCAATACCTAAAGCCATACCACAATCACTTACACAAGGCGGTGCAACAAAACCTTTGAAATGATATTTGTTCATTAAATGTGTATTACATGGACAGTTCAAAGCAAATCCACCTGACATAGCTAAATAAGTTTCCTCTGGAACTATGCCAAAATCTTTAATAGCATTTTCAATATTTTTTTCCATAATCCTATAGGACATATTTTGTATGATCTTCATGACCATACTTATCTTATTTTCTTCTTCACTGAATCTACTATCAAAATAATTGAACTTGATACCTGAATCCTCTTTGGTATAGGAATCAATTTCTCTAACTAGGTCGAGGATTTTATTTTCAGCATGGTCTGGACTATCTATTTGATAAGACCTATTAACAAGAATATCCTCAACTTCTAAATATGCCTTACTCTCACTTGCAGAAGCAAGAGCCATTAGACTTCCCTCTCGCATATTATAGTGAATAGCTACATAAAGCCAAAAGGCACCTGGAGAATAGGCTGGAGATATCATAATATCTGTACTTCCCGCACTAGAATAAGCCCCAGCAAATGGATATTTTTCTATCTCACCGACTTCACCCTCTTTGTTGTATGCATCAACAACACAGTCTGAACCTCCATCTAAATTGAATCCAAGAATATTTTCTTGTTTAGATAGTTTTGTATCTATTAACATACAAGAAGATAAATGTGACATACAGTGGTATGTATACTCAGGATAATGATGTTTTGATAAATAGCTATCATCTGCTAACAATTCTGGAACACCCCAGATTTCTATAATATCTTCTAAGGTCAATCCTTCTTTTTTCAGAAGACCTCTTAGAATATCTTCACAGTGTTCTTTGTCATATAAGGCAAAACTATTCTGCTTATATCCAGTTAATCGTTCAAGTTCCCAGTAACGTATGAGTTTTACATCATAATCATTTTTTTCCCATAGAGCGACACAATTATCATGTCTATAACCTATAGTAAAAATATTTCTCACTTGAGCAATTTCTAGATATGCTGATAAATAATATCCATTTTTCATTACGCTTCCTCCTTTCCTTCTATAGTTTTTTTCCTATTTACGTTAGCATTCATCATTCTTGTAAGGAGAATTTGTTTATTGAATAATGGCTTTTGTTTACAAAGCGTTTTTATTTTATTTGCAACTTCCTTTTGTTTTTCATAATCTAATTCGAATAATTCGATACCTTTATATAAGTTGGTAAATGTATATACAAAGATTTCTTTTTGAGAAATGTTATATGGATTATATCGTTTAATGAGTTCTTGTTTTTCCAACTCATCCTTCCATACTTCCATTTGAAGATTTCGCTCTAATACTTCTTGTTTATTATATTGTTCATGGTTTTTAAATGAGAATCTATAGCCATTAAAGTAACCCACTTTAATATTTTTACGCAAAGCAAAATTACATGCTTCTTCAATTTTATTTATTATAGGCTCTCCCTTATCATTCAAAGAGGTATTACAGATAATAGGTACTCCTGACAATCTTTCAAATTCTTTCATCACCTTATAGAGATATATTTGTGGACTTTCTTCATCAATAGTTTGCAACCTTGATGAACCATCTT
Source organism: Vallitalea sediminicola (assembly GCF_054408565.1). NCBI lineage: Bacteria > Bacillati > Bacillota > Clostridia > Lachnospirales > Vallitaleaceae > Vallitalea > Vallitalea sediminicola. Next base: position 12,141 of record NZ_BTPT01000011.1, on the reverse strand, counting down.
CATGAACAATTGCAGGCACTTGTTGTTTTTTATCATCTAATAGCTCAAGGGCATGTAACATAAATGGCGACTCATAATCATTAAAAAACCATTCACCAACTTTTTCTTTTAAAACAATAGGTGCTACAGGTCGCCACCATTGCCTTTTTTTCACTTCATTCAATCGATCTTTTGTTGCCTTTAATCTAGGATCACCGATTAAACTTCTTGCACCTAGAGCTCTTGGTCCAATCTCAGCACTCCCTTCAAACCATACAACAATGTCTTCTTCCATATCTTTTACTACCCTAGCTGCATCAAATTCTTCAACACTTTCTATGAAATCACTGAATTCTCCTGTTTCCAGGAACTCTTTTACATTGTAACTATCACCATAATAAGCATGATTCAATTTAAAATCGAAATCACCTGATGTTCTTACATAAAAAGAAGATAATCCAATTCCCATAGCCATGCCGGAATCACTTACACAAGGTGGTGCTATAAATCCTTTAAAATGGTATTTATTCATTAAATAGGTGTTACATGGACAATTCAAAGCAAATCCACCTGACATAGCAAGATAAGTATCTTCTGGACGTAATCCAAATTTTTCAATAGCTTCTTCAATGCTATTTTCCATAATTCTGTATGACACTTGTTGTATGATTTTCATAATCATGCTGATACGATTTTCCTTCTCGCTGAATCTTTCATCAAAATGATTGAATTTTATCCCTATATCCTCTTTGGTATAGTGATCAATCTCATTCATCATTTCAAATATTTTATTGCGACTGTTTTCCCCCATCTTACATTCATCAAAGGGTAATAAATCTTCTACATTATAATAAGCTTCACTTTCACTTGCCGAAGCTAATGCCATTAGAGTACCTTCTCTTATGTTATAGCGCATCAAAGCCCATCCCCATAATTCAGCTGGAGATACAACCGGGAATAAATTCAACTTATTATTTCCTGCTTCTGAATAACATCCTATATAAAAATGTCGATCGAATTCACTTATTGATTCTCTATCATACGCATCAATAATAGAATCCGAACCACCGTCTACAGCGAATGAAAGAATATTTTCTCTCCGAAACATATCCATATCCATAAACAAATTGGTTGCTAAATGAGCGATACCGTGCAGTGTGTATTCAGGAAACAAGTACTTTGATAAATAACTATCATCCTCTTGTAGCTCTGGCACACCCCATATCTCTACAACATCATCTAATGCAATATCATATTCCTTTAATAATTCGTTAATGATATCTTTACACTGCTTAACATCAAAAAATGGTAACCTCTGTTGCTTAATACCTGTTAATCTTTCTAATTCCCAGTAATGAATTAAAGAAACGCTTCGTCCTTTTTTTTCCCACAAAGCAATACTTTCATCATGTCTATGCCCTGCATTATACAGATTGCCTAACTTAGAAATATTGATATAAGCAGAGACATAAAATCCATCTTTCATAGTCAATTCTACCTCCCTTAGTACTTCTCCTATTTCTTATTTTGCAAGTTCAGTTAATACATTCTCCCCTTTGTCTACTATAACGTAATCGGAGTATTCAAAAATGGGGGCGTTTTTATCAGTATTAACCGCAATAATAAGCTGTGCACCCTTGATACCAACCATATGTTGAGTTGCTCCCGATACTCCAAACGCAACACAAATATCAGGACTGATACTCATACCTGACTGACCAATCTGCCTATTCTCTTGAATCATCTTTTCTTCTACCGCTGCCTTAGTTCCTACAATGACCGCACCATATTCTCTCGCAACTGTTTTGCATAAGTCCATAGAGTGCTTCATTCCTCTTCCAACGATAAAGATAACCTTGGCAGATTTAATATCCACTTGCTCCCTAAGATCTAATTCCTTACGTTCCAAGATCTCAATATCTCTTTCTGATTCACTTTCTGTATACGAATAATACTCCATATTGAATCTTGTATCACTTGTCACAAAGGCTGATTCAAATATATTTTCTTTGATTGTACACATCTGAAGCTTCTCATTAATACATGTTATCTTTGCTAATACAGATTCACTCATGGCAGGTCTAATGAATACATATCTATCCATTTCGCCATCATACTGCACATCAGTACAGCAAGCAGTTAGTCCAGCACCATATCGAACCGCTAATATTGCAGCAGTCTGCCTACCCGCTATAGAGGCTGGAAATAATATGATATCAGGTAGCTTGTCTTGTAGCATTGCTGCTATACATTTCACGTAAAATGAAATGCTGTATTTTTCTTCATGTTCACATAGGATAACTCTATCTGCTCCATATTGAAATAATTTCTGAAATTGGTCTTCCCGACTCACTCCCACACAGATAACAGATACCTCATCCTTGTCATTTCTCTTTAATTCAATCCCTTTATGTAGAATCTGTAAAACATGTTCTGTTGCATATTGTACATTTTCATCACTTATAATCCATATCTTTTTATTTCCCATATGTACATACTCCATTGTTTTTTCCTAGAATTATATTTTTGAGGATAGTCGCTGTATCTTTAACATCCCCATCCAATATGGTCTGTTCTTTTTTTATGATAGGATTGATTTTATTTACATCTTGAACGATGGTCTTTGACCCTTTTAATCCACACTTGGATCTGTCAATCTGTAGATCACTCATATTCCAAACAACTACTTTATGGTTCTTTGCACGCTTCAACCTCAATAAGTTAATTTTATTATATATTGTTGTGCAATTTCTATATGAAATGACCGCAGGTAATCCTACCCGTATCTTTTCAAAATATTCACCATTCTCTCTTTCAATAGACGCATTATCCGCGTTCAGGTTCGTTATGGTCTCTACCTGAGCTATGCAAGGTATATCAAGTTGTTCAGAAAGAGCATATACAACTTGTCCTGTTTCCCCATCTACTGTTTTTTGTCCACAGCATATAAGATCTACATCACCTATTTTTTTAATTGCTTTTTTTAGTACATAGGAAGTTGCTATAGTATCTGCACCTGCAAAATGCTTATCTTTTAAATGTATAACCTCATCCACTCCAAGTGCAATACAACGTCTTAATGTTTCTTTAGCCGCCTCTGGACCCATACTTATACAAATTATCTCTGTACCCTCTTTTTTCATCTCAATGATGTTTTGTAATGCAAACAGATCATATGGATTTATTACTAGATTTTCTCGATAATCATCTTCTTTATATACAAGTTCTTTTTTTACAGGTTTTATACACATTACTATTCTCAAGTAAATCATTTCCTTTCATAAGCAAAATCATATTAACCCCATTTATAACCTATACCACTCTACTTCGAATCATGTTATAGATGGTGTTTTTCTGCATTTCATTAGTCCCCGAATAGATACTGCACGCAAGGGCATCCCTTAATTCTCGTTCAATTTCATAATCTATTGTATACCCATAAGCTCCAAATATCTGAAGGGCATCTCGACATGTCTTAATGTAATTTTCGCTGACATAAAGTTTAAAGATAGAAGATTCCATAAAAGCACTTTTACCTTGATCTTTTAGCCATGCTATTTTATATAACATTAATCGCGACATTTCTATACTCATTTGCATATCAGCTATTTTATGAGAAATTGCTTGATTTTCACCTATTAATCTATTAAATTGCTTTCGATTGTTTACATGCTCTAAACACTTTTCCATTACTCTCTGCATGACACCTACATGAGGGGCAAATTCATAGCAACGCTCCCATTCAAGTGCAGCCGTCATTATGTTAGCTCCCATATTGAATGTACCCAGAACATTTTCCTTAGGCACGATACAATTATCAAGTACAATTTCTGATGTGGGGCATGCTCCTAGCCCCATCTTCTTTATGTCTTCGCATACCCCAAATCCTTCAAAGCTTTTCTCTACAATAAAAGCAGTATAACGTTTAAAGGCTCCTTCACTTGTTACTGCGAAAACGATGAAGATATCTGCAATAGGTCCATTAGAAATAAACATCTTAGTACCATTCAGGACATAATGATCCCCTTTATCTTCTGCATGAGTAACCATACTCATAGCGTCCGATCCAGCTTCTGCTTCTGTAATAGCAATTGCACCGATTTTTTCTCCTGCTACCATCATATCCAAATATTTTTCTTTTAACTTTTGACTACCATAGAGATAAATAAGGTTTTGACTAACCCAGATATGATTATTGATTACAAAAATAAATCCATTATTTTTACAGGCATACCCTAATGCTTCAAACATTAAAGCTGCTGTTAGATAGCTTTCTCCAAGACCACCATATTGTTCTGATACAGTAATTCCTAATAACCCGAAATCAGAAACTTCTTTCCACATTTTACTTGAAAATGTTTCTATGTACTTGTTGTCATTAAGATGATTTTTTGCAAAGTCAATGATTTCGTTCTTTAACATCATTTGTTCTTTAGAAATTAAGAAATCCATAGTATCCCTCCTTGCTGTTTTGGTAATGTACTTACACTTGATTGCATTTAATCTTGGCATACCACTCTTTTAATTATGTACCTCACCATCTGCTTATATTTGTCCAAATGATATCATTTCCATCTATGTAATAAACTGAAATGTTTTTCAAAGCTAGAGATTCGGCATTTAATTGTACTCATATAGAAAATAGGGGAAATATTACTTTTATAACTTTTTCGAATAGTTTGTATATAAACCATCAATTTATGTATTTAAGTTAGTTTAATAAATAAGTAACTACTGTTCCCATTTGTAAGTAACATATAGAAACATTATTGCAATTAGAAATGTATTGTTATAATTTTCATCTTATTTTAATAATACCACTTTTTTGTACATTTTTCAATGTTTTTGTTATTGTTTTTCAATTATATGTCTTATTAACTGTTTTTTCTGCTTTTAAATATTAATTAAACTATATATATTAATATAGTATTTCAAACTTTATTGTTATTAATATCTTACTTAATTTATTATTACTAGTATTTCACTAAATTTATTATATATTTAAATTAATATCAATACTTAGCTTTATAATTATAATACATTTTATTACTTCTACAATTTAATTATTATATTATATCTCTTGTTTTGATCTAATTATAGTAATAGATTTCACAGGAACAAAAGAAGTACCTATAAGTTAAAAAAATTCTAAGATACAGACTTTTAACGTCTATACCTTAGAATTAGTGGCTTAGAATATTATTACATTACAAAAAATTTATACTATGATAATATTCGACATGAATCTATTTAGTTTTTAGAATGTAATAAAATAGAAAATAAGGTCCTACTTTTCTTCTTGTGACGTTGCTGCTTCAATTACTTTTTGGTATGGAGAAATAATTATCTCATTCATTTTCCCCTTGGTTTTCTTCTGAACCGATGGTAATGACATCAATGTTCCAAATAATTTCATTTTCAGTATTGTACCAATCTGTTTTTGAGGAAAATCATAAATTTTATGCTTCTTATAGAATTTATGGTCTGCTTTCATCATTCCACGCATCAAATAAATCAAGTCACGAAAAATTTTTGTTCCGCCAACACCATAAAAGTTTTTTGGACGAGTTAATTTGTTCTCAAAAGCGTATACAAAATTTTTTGAAAGCTGTTTTATCTCAGTTGTAGTATCACCCTCATCTGTTGCAACTCCTACAAGAAAATTTCCGCCAACCTCACTACGAGCTTCAATGATAGTTTGCACATTCCCTTCATTCTTATAGTCACCGCTAATTAGATATGCACTTGGCATCCCCATTGTAACAGCTCTATGCCCATTGCAAAATTGGCGATCATCATATAATTTAAAACTTGAATGAGTATAGTGATCCTTTATAGTAAAAGCATATATAATAGCATCTGCTGATTGAATTTCTTTTCTTAAGAAATCATCAAAACCATCTTTATAAATACATTTTCCGCTGACAGCACAGCTAAAACAACCTAAACATCCGCCAGAAAACTTAAATTCACGTACATTGACTTCTCTCGAAGGATAGGGCAAATCGGCACGAAAATCAGCTATCATATTTTTTAGATTCTCATCATCTTGGGCGCAATTTGTCACTATTACTACGTCAGTATCTTTTTTCTTAGGTACTTGTTCAAGTACTGATTTATATGGAGTACGTTCTTTTTTAGGCAATGGTTTTGTGGGATAAGTGCATATATCGTTATTCACACAATACATAAGATGATTGAAAAAGTTTTCTGCATCTTGCTGTCCTTGTTTGGAAAGTAAATCATCCATATCAGCTGAAAGTCCACGGATATATTTAACTCCCAGATCATTACAGTTTTCCTCAATGTACTTGTGTGCTGTAACATCGTAAAAATGTTTTGATGTGGAAAACTGTGTTGCTATTTTATTTTTGAAATCAATATTGTTTTCTTTCATAAGTTCCATAAAACGGTGTATCTGATATGGTGCGATAAAAGTATATACTGGGTAAGCAAATAGAATTAGCTCTGTATTTTCTAATGCTTGCTTTGCATCAGTAAAATCTTTTTCATATTGTTTTATCCTTTGGCCAACATTCAGTATATTAAAATCATGTTTAGGGTTCTTCTTTTGTAAAAATAGTATTGTTTGAAGTGTTGTACTATACTTGCCTTTTGGACTACCATTTATAACTACTATCTTCATAATCTACCCCTCAATTCTTTTTAATAATTTTTTGTACCAATCCATCTCGAATTCTATTGCCGCTATACCATAATCTAAAGTGTATGTCTGATATTCTAAAATATCCTTTATATTTTGCTCACTTGTTTTTGCCAAGGTATCATTCTTAACTTTATCAAACTCGTTCTTTAATGAAAGTAGTGTGCTTTTCATTGTAACTAATTCTAAAATGTATTTATCAATCATCTCTTTACGTGAATTTTCAGGTGCTATTCCAAGAAAAAATAATTTTGACAATTCCATATTTTTTGTCTTTTGGGGTTGCATTGGACTTTGCACCCAATTCATGAAATAGCTTTTCCCCTTTGATGTAACGGTATAAACTTTTTTATTTTTTCCATTCTCAACGTACTCTTGAAATTTAATATTTTCTTGTAATAATAACTTTTTAAGTGCAGTCTGAACACTTCCTGCACTGTCTGAACAAATCATTGATAGATTTGTTTTGATAAAACGTCGTATTTCATAGCTTGTAGTTGGCTTCAAGAAAAGAAGCCCTAAAATTATAAATTCCAAATAAACCTCTCCCTTCTATTAGGCATATGTCTATTAGATATATTATAATAAACTAATTGCAGTATGTCAACAAACAAAATATTGACATTTATTACATCAACATAAGATTTATAATAAAAAATAAAACCTGTTGACTTAAACAGGTTTTTTGCAATATGGGGGTAAATATATATCTACTTAATTTTCATTACTAAGTGTACCTATTATTTTTTCTAATTGTAATCTATCAACATTCCTTCCTACTTCTCTATAGTTTGTTTTCATACAAGCTGAAGCAATGTTAATAAGTGAAGAACAAATAGGTGTACTAACATTAAGCAATTCTCCTAAAGATTCTAATAACACAAGTCCTTCTGGAACATCCTCAGTAATATACCTTGAATTACTTACTGTAGGTCCTGATGTTGAACTATTTTGGGCATACTCAAAAAATACTTCTTTGGCATCTAAATCTAGATTTTCCGAGTTTCTAAATTTACATGCTTCTACATAAGACAAAGGCTCAATACCTAATGATTTTAAAACTTCCATTTTTTCACAATCTAATTTCTCAACAAGATTCCAAATACTTGGTGTAAACACTTCACGATACATCCAATAGTCACTTTTTGAATGTTCAATACGAGGTATACTCATAATTGCACCTATAGTATGAACTATAAGGTTAGGATTATGAAGTGCTGCCTCCACTACTGATTTTAAAGGAATAAAGTTGTAGTCCAATTGATTTAAAATATTCATTGCTTTAGTTTTACAACTATTCGGATATATTCCAACGGGATTACGAATATTCTTAAACAAAACTTTTATTTTTCCAGCTTCAACTATTCTACAATCTAATGGTGAACTTTCTGCTTCTACTATAATTAGATTCAAATCCCCGCAATGCTTCATAAAATATGATGTACTTAAATAACCAGGTTCAATTAATATCACTTGATTATCTTTTAAATAGGGTATCATTTTTTTTATAACATTTTCATGATAATTGGTTTGTATAAACAAAATAATTAATTCTGATTCAGGTACTAAAGCCTCCTCAAATGATGTTGTCACTTTGTGAATTTTAGTAATATGTTTACCATCAGAATCTTCATAAACTACCTTACCAAAATTATTAATCAAATTTTTGAAATGTTCATTATGCCCTTTATTTGATGTTTTAAGTAATGTTATTTTATGGTCTTTTAAACTTAAATCTGCCGCAAGAGCAGTACCACCATTACCTGCACCAACAATTGTTATATTCATATGTTTTCTCCTAATCTGTTTTTTATAATATTTATTAATATATTTTTTATCCAATTTAATTTGTTAAAATTTTAAATTTTGTATTAAAATAATAATTCTAAGAGTGTAATTATCACTTCCTAGGCATATCATAATACATTTAGGTTTATCAGCAAAACAATAAAATATTCAGTATCAATAGGAATTTTGAATATATCTTATTTAATGTTTGATAGCCAAAATTTATTTCAATTAAGTTTAAATTATCGAGTGAATTTATAAAGTAAAATACTAACAGAACAAAATAATATATTTCAATTATTATAGAATTTAATAGTATGCCCACTGTAGAAAGTGATCCCCTATCGTTGAAAATAAAGGAATAATAGCATTGAACCTTTATTAAGCATATCATATATATACAATATAATGTGTAATTTTTGAAATAAAAATAATTTATTAATAAAAAAAATATTAATAAATTATATGTTTTAATATATTTAAATTTTTTTTAGTGTTTACATCACATATATCATGTTATTATTTGACAGTTTCTATGGCAAGTTGTTTATTTTAAACATATCTACTTTCCTAGGCCTACCTTCTATATCTTATAGCTAACCCTTTCAAAAAATTCCTAGCGTATTTATCCCCGCACTCTTTATAATTCTTATGACCTTCTTTTCGAAGTATCGCACTTAGTTCACCTTTTGTTACAACCACTCCTGCTTCATTAAATATATCAAGAACATCGTCGCTTGTTAATGAAAGTGCTATTTTCACTTTTTTAATTAAGACATTATTAACACTTGCACTATCCTTTATTGTTAGTGCTGCTCTTTCAGATTGCCCTGATTTTGGCTCTTGTCTTCCTCTTTTAAATATGATGAAACCATTTAAAAATGATTCTAACGTATTATTATTACACTTGATATTCTCTTCTTTTTCTTCTACCTCATCATCGTCAACTTCATCATTGTAAGAATTCTTTGATTTGGTAAGCATCTTCTGAACTTTTTCTCTTGTTACTTCTATCCCTCCAAGCTTAAATATCTTTATCATTTCTGAATTTTTAATATCTAGCGCATATCTCAATCTAATTAATCTGTCATTATTATCCATTTGTAACCCTCCTAAGTTATTTAAATCAAGTATTTTATTATAAAAGACACCCTTGAATTCTCTATTCTTTTCATTTAATACAAATTAAATCTATCATACTTATCCTTCTTTTTCAACATAAAGCTAAATAACATTTAACAAGAGACTTCTTATGCATATCTAATATGCATAACTATGCTCCCCAAACTTCTGATATTGTATTTATAAATAGTTTATCCAACTTTTCTATATTATCATTACTTTTATTGTTTAATTTACTTACATATTCTTTGTAATAAGTTATTTTATCATCTAAAAAAACATTGATGATGTTTATTCTCTTTTGCTTGTCTATTTCGTTACCACTTCGTTTAATGACAAGTAATTTGTCAATTTCATCGATTAATTGTTCATCCAAATCCAGATTATTCATAAGCTCTTCAAATAACATTGGAGGTTGAGTTCCGTACTTTTCTGTCCACATACATGCCATAATTGGTCTAAGTACATAGAAGTATTTTTTAATTTTTATTTCTTCACCTTTTAAATACTCCCTATAGTTACCTTCTGCCATATGCAAATAGTGATAAATACATGATTTTGAAGAAAAATAATCTTTGAGTAGTTCTTTTAGTTTACTAACTAGATCAGTTCTATCCCCATATATTATTGGAGAATTTAGCCATTCCAGTAATGTAGGATTTGATTTTTTAAATAACACCAATGTTTTTCTTAAATCCCATCCATTTATATCAAGCAAATCGTTTATAGGCAATTCTATGACATCTCTTTTTTCCTTAATGGACATATACCATTCTGGTTTGTGGATGTATATAAATCTTACATCGTAATCACTATCCTTGGATTCAAAGCCCCACCCCCTACTTCCTGATTCAACGGCATATAGGATTTTCACTTCATGTTCTCGTTCTATTTCTTCTAACTTCTGTAATATGATGTCTCTCATTATCCAACTTCCTCATTTCTTTGATTGTTCTTAATATACTCGTATTATGTATGAAAATATACTTTTATTTATAATCTATTTCATATTATACCATTTTTTTTATTGTTTTTTATACACTAAATAATTTTAGTATCTAAATTTCACTCTGAATCTTTCCTGATAACTACAATTCATTTATACAAGATACTCTGCAAAACAAAAAAACAACCTCTCTAACAATATTATCTACCAATAATATTGTTAGAGAGGTTGAAACTATCATTACCCTATTTTAATTTTCAATGGATCTATTTTATTTAATAATCTTGATTTTACCTATAATAGGAAGCTCTTTCATCTTCTCATTATAAGCATTAATAATTCCCATGATAGCAAGTACCAAGCAGAAAATTTCACCTAGTGGAAGTATGATGAACCAGCCGATAACAGGAACAAAAGTACCTACCATACTAATAGCTACAGCAAGAAGAAATAGAGATAATCCTTGATTAGTATGGAATTTATATTCCTCATTGTTACTATCCACTAGGATAGGTATAAAAAACACTATATATGCCAAAACACTTATCCATTTATTTGTTTTATTCATTGCTCATCCCTCCTGAATAAATTGACAATTTCAAGTCACGCTCTTGTGCTTTTGTCATGTTAAATTCCTCCTTACGATTTGTTACTTTTATAATATTAAAAACATGCGTTACTTACAATACAGCAAGGGTCATAAGCAGATTATCTAAAGTCATATATTAGTACATAAAAAATGACCTACGTCACTGTATCAAAACGCAAGTCACTTACTTTTTCTTATAACCTTGAATATTGGTTGAACATTCAAGTATTAATACTTATCTTACTCATAAATCCTTCATGCTTCGAACTTATAAAATCCACATCTCCATCAATAAGTTTGAGACGTTCTTCAATTCCATTAAGTCCATTACCTTTAGTTAGATTATCACAGCCATTTCCGTTATCAATGACAAGAATATTTATACTTTCTCTTTTTATATTAACGGAAATAAAAATTTCCGTTCCTCCACTATGCTTCAATGAATTGGTTATCAGCTCTGTACACACTTTTTTGATAATGTCAAAAACCTTTTCATCAATCTTATAATATACACCTTTGAAGTGTAGATTAGTCTTTATCTCCGCATTTTTTATTCGTTCAAAAAGTTTCCTCAGATCTTTTTTAAGTAGTTCACCTGTATAGATACCATCCATTCTTTCTTTTAGGGATATAGTATTCATATTCTCTATACCAGCCCCTATTGATGATGATGCATCATACAATGCCACTATACTTTGATTTTTATCTTTTTTATAATAGAGTTTTGCTACTTCAAGAAGCTTTATAGCTACTACAAGAGAATGCCCTATGATATCATGCAATTCTCTTGCTACATAATTTCTCGCACCGATCTTAGATGTCTCTTTCAATGTACTAATTGCCTTTTTGAGCTCTTTATTGGAATTGTTCAAATCCTTTTGACTACATTTAATTTTGCTTTCAACTCTTCTATATGTAGTTATATCTCGAAAAATAATAAGATATTGAGTTTCTCTTATTGAATAGACTTCTTTTACGAATATTATAAAACTAAGACCTTGAATCTTTATTTCTCTCTTTACATCCTTTAATTCATTAATTATTTCTTTATTC